>WTIA01000006.1:1303-3145 GCA_011522915.1 Methanobacteriota archaeon | reverse complement strand
GATTCAGGATGGACCGAAGACCAACTTGCAGAGTGGTATCAGCAACAAGTTGACAATAATAACGCGTAAGATTGACAAGGGAGTGCTATAATCGATGCCCGAGTCACATGGTGTATCGCAGCAGTAACCCGGCGCTCGCCCCGCATTATTTCCAAGGCGGAGTAACCACAGAAAGAATGACATTAGATGGTACGATTAACAAGACAATCACTCTGTTGGGTCTTGTCTCAATCGCTGCATTGTTATCTTATTCAATTGTATCAGAAACTCCTGGATTAGGTTTCATGTTAACCATCGGTGGAGCCTTTGGCGGAGTTATTCTTGCACTTGCAATTTTATTCATTCGTCCAAATAATCCACAAATTCTGATGAGTATGTACGCTCTGCTGGAAGGATTGTTCATTGGTGGATTCTCTTACATGATAGAGAACTATTATCTCGGTGGAACTGAAGGAGTAGTCCTGCAAGCATTGGTTGGAACTGTAGCAGTGTTCCTAACCATGCTGGCAATTTACAAATTTGGAATCATTAAGCCAACAGAGAAATTCGTCTTGGTAGTATCTGCACTTTGCGGTGCCATAATGATCGTCTATCTTTTCAATTTCATCATGATGTTCTTCGGAACCGGCATTCCATTCCTACACAGTAGTGGTCCAATAGGAATCGGAATCAGCGTGGTTTTCATTACAGTGGCTGCACTGATGCTGATTGTTGATTTCGGCATGATTGAGAATGGAGTTAAGTTTGGTGCACCAAAGAACATGGAATGGTATGGTGCATTCGGATTGGTTCTTACTCTGGTTTGGCTATACATCGAGATGCTGAAACTAATCGCAAAACTACGTGATTAAGATGGCTAGAACCCTTGCCGTTTGCAACCTTACCGACTGGCGTGCAGGGGGCGAAAGGAGGGAAGCGTTCGTCCAAGAAATGGGTGCAGCGCTTCAAGACATTGGCTTCTTTGCGTTGACCGGGCACGGGATTGATGTTGAATCAATTAAGAAATCCTACTCGGCTGCAGAAGATTTCTTCCACCTTCCTCAGGAAGAAAAGAAACGATACGAACAAGCTGAGTTATTCCGTCAACGTGGTTACACACCATATGGAGTTGAACACGCAAAAGACAACCCTGCGCCTGATTTGAAAGAGTTCTGGCAAACTGGGCGAACTATTGATGACCCAAATTTCCACAAAAATATCTGGCCAGACAACCCTGCAGAATTCGAAGGGGCGATTGACGGATTGTATGTTGCAATGGAATCAATGAGTTCTGAGTTGTTATCAGCTGCATCACTGTATCTTGGGAAGTCAGAATCTTGGCTACCTGACATGGCTCATAACGGTAATACGATATTGAGAGTGATACACTATCCTGCATTGGGTCAAAACTCTCCAGACGGGGCTGTTAGAAGTGCCCAGCACGAAGACATTAATCTGATCACCTTGCTTGTTGGAGCAACAGCTGACGGATTGCAAGTCATGGACCACGATGGTACATGGATAGAGGTTGAAGGAAACCACGACCACATAATTGTCGACAGTGGAGACATGCTACAGAACCTTACAAACGGCCTATTCAAATCTACTACACACAGAGTGATTAATCCACCAGATGCAACGTCTGATAGATATTCGATGCCGATGTTCGTCCACCCAAGAGATGATGTCGACTTGACCCCACTGCCTGAGTTTGTGGAAATGACCGGCGGTGAAGCATTGTACGAATCAATTACAGCAGGAGAATACCTGCATCAAAGACTTGTAGAGATAGGACTTGCATCTTGAGGTTTCTTCATGCGTCTGATGCCTGATATTCTGGCTGCAAAGCGTGATGGTGAAGAA
>WTIA01000006.1:0-1293 GCA_011522915.1 Methanobacteriota archaeon | reverse complement strand
CTTCCAATATATTTGCAACAATATTGGTTCGATTCCAAGGGAGCAACTTGGTGCATTCCTGATGGCATGCCAAATCAATGGCTTGTCACCCGAAGAAACCTCCAACCTCACTCTTGCAATGTTGAACGCTGGAGAAAGAATGGCTTTCTTCTCTGGACGCGTCGACAAACACTCCACAGGAGGAGTTGGTGACAAAATGAGTATTATTTTGGCACCTGCCCTCAGAGCCGCAGGTGCAACAGTTCCCATGCTGGCTGGTAGAGGCCTAGCTCACACCGGTGGTACAATCGATAAGTTAGAATCTATTCCTGGTTTCAATACCGGCTTATCTCTTGATGAAATGAAAAGCAATCCTTGTTTTATTTCTCGTCAAACAGAAAATATTGCTCCTGCCGATAGAATCCTCTATTCAATTCGAGACATCACTGCAACCGTTCCTCAAATTGGGCTCATCACAGCCTCGATAATTTCCAAGAAAGCGGCGGAAGGACTTGAAAAGCTAGTTTTGGATGTTAAGTGTGGTAATGCCGCATTCATGAAAACCAAGGATGATGCTGTGGCTCTTGCAAAATCGATGGTCAGCACTGGAAATAATCTCGGCATGAGAGTTACGGCGCAGGTTACCGAAATGGACAACCCGATAGGCAAAATGTTTGGAAACAGCCATGAGATTGTTGAATGCATTGAGTGCTTGAAAGGTGCAGGTCCATCCGATACAATGGAACTTGTTATTGCACAAGCCGATGCACTTGGATATGACATTCAATCTTCGATTGATAATGGGTCTGCATTAAATGAATTCAAGGAAATGTGCACTCGTCAAGGGGTTAACACAGAATTAGTTTCACAGTTAATTGACAACCCGTGGAGCGTACTGGACAAGGCACCAGTCTCCAGTGAGATCACTGCACAACATTCCGGATATATTTCACAAATTACTGCATTAACGATTGGAGAAGTACTTTGCAAACTTGGCGCAGGAAGAACTGGAGAAAATCCGGATATAGACCACGGAGTTGGGGCAGAACTCCTTGTTGAGATTGGCGAAAAAATCTCTGCCGGAGAGCCTTGGATTAGGTTTGATACACGCTCCGAAATGAGTGATGAGTTAGTCGAATCTGTTCAAAATTCATTGCTTTTGTCTGATGAAAAGATGACGATATCAGGTCGTATTATCGAGATAATCGAGAACTGAAATAAGACGATTTTGATGGAAGCCGTCATATATGAAATGTATCTCGGAAGGTTGCCGTTTTAGCTTAGTTGGTGGAGCGTGGGACTGTTAATCCCAAG
>WTIA01000113.1 GCA_011522915.1 Methanobacteriota archaeon | reverse complement strand
AAATGGAAGGATGCAAATTCCAGACCGGGTTCCACCGACGAAGACGATTCTGCTATGCTAGACCACGATGAAGGAATGGGCACTGTAGGTGCCGTTGCTATTGACAAAAATGGAATCTTAGCCGCTGCGACCAGTACTGGTGGTATGACAGGAAAGCCCGATGGCAGAATTGGGGATACGCCGATTATTGGAGCGGGGACTTGGGCTGATCAAAAGGTCGCAGTATCTTGTACAGGAGTTGGTGAAGCCTTCATCAGAACCTGTGCTGCACATGAGGTTGCAACAAGGCTTCGTCTTGGTGAATCTCTAGAAACAGCATGCAAAAATATGCTTGATATGGTTGCTCCTTTGGGTGGTCGCGGTGGAGTAATCGCAATAGATTCAGATGGAAATATCGAAATTCCATTCCAGACTATGTTGATGTATCGTGGATATTGGAAAGACGGGGAAATTATGACTGGAATTGGACCAGATTTATCTTCGCATTGAATCATAAAGTTCCAAATCTAGTTTGTTCAGGTCGTTGATTTTCAACTCTTCAGGTGGAAGATACTTTTTCTTTTTTAGATAGTTGAATAGCCTAAACCAACGTAATTTTGCTAGCAACACCATAGCGCGCTTTTTATCACCAAAAGTTGGATGAGTTGTATCGCTTTCTTTATGCCAGCCAAATTCGTTCAAAGTGTCCATTCCGTCCTCCGCCACGATTACATGGTCAAATAATCCAAGATTGGATTTGGCTAACTCTAGATCTAATTTTCCTCTAGCGAAAATCTTCGTATAATATTCCGAAGATGAATGCAAGTGGCCTTCTTTCAGATATTCTGCATATGATCTGGCCTTTGTCAACACAAGATAATGGTCGTAATTGTAATTTGAAATAAATCGCTTGATTGGTTGCCTCATGCAAGTCAGCAAGGTCACTCGCTCATCATTAGCTAGTGTTTGAAAATCTGGGCCGCCCCACTCGCAGGCAACGAATGTGACTCCTTTTTCTTCACACTCATCGATAAAGGAAGTTAGTTGGTCGGAAGACATCTCCCACAGTGGAACTAATTGTCCGTCAACTCGAGGGTTGCCATTCGAATGTTCTGGCCAAAATGTCTCACCATTTGCCATCGCTCGACGAATGACATAGGTTCCTGCTGCCTTATGCAGATGTTGGAACCACACCAAGCGATAGTCGGTCATTATTCACCGCTCGAGATTCTCACCTTTGACCGTTACTAGAGGGAAAGGGACATGGACGGTCGGCTATGTCGTAGGTACATGGGAGAGGTACGAATAGAAGCTGACACCATGGGTGAATTGGAAGTTCCTGCTGACAAATACTACGGTTGTCAAACCGCTAGGTCTCTAATCAACTTCGATATCGGTGATGACTTGATGCCGAGAGGGGTTATCCGTGCCTTTGGAATTCTAAAACAAGCTGCTGCTAAGGTTAATTCTGATTTAGGACAATTAGATGGGAAGGTTGCAAAACTGATTATTTCTGCTGCTGAAGAAGTGATTAATGGTGAACTTGATGACCACTTTCCACTAAGAGTATGGCAAACTGGATCTGGTACACAGTCCAACATGAATGCAAACGAGGTAATCGCTAATCGTGCAATCGAGATGGCTGGAGGTGTCTTGGGTTCCAAATCACCAGTACACCCTAATGACCATGTTAACAGAGCCCAGTCGTCAAACGATACCTTTCCCACCGCTATGCACATCTCTAGTGCTGAAGCAATAACCAACGACTTGATTCCAAGTTTGAGAGAGCTTAGAGATTCCTTAGCGGCAAAATCAGAAGAGTGGTCTGGCATTGTAAAAATAGGTAGAACGCATCTGATGGATGCAGTGCCTCTCACCCTGGGCCAAGAGGCAAGTGGTTGGGTTTCACAGTTGGATGCAGATTTGAGAAGAATTGAGTTTGCCCTAGAAGACCTGCATGAATTAGCGCTCGGTGGGACCGCTGTTGGGACTGGACTGAATACCCATCCTGAATTTGCACAGCGCGTGGCTTCCGCTATTGCTTTGAAGACGAGTATGCCGTTTGTTACAGCGCCTAACAAGTTTTCACAATTAGCTGCACACGATGCAATTGTAGCGGCAAGCGGTGCACTTAACACGTTAGCAGCGAGTCTGATGAAAATTGCAAATGACATTAGATGGCTAGGTTCTGGTCCAAGATGTGGACTAGGAGAATTGTCGCTTCCGGCAAACGAGCCTGGTTCATCAATTATGCCGGGTAAAGTAAACCCGACGCAGTCCGAAGCGATGACAATGGTTTGTTGCCAAGTTATGGGAAATCACACTGCGATAACGATCGGTGGTAGCCAGGGTAACTTCGAATTGAATGTATTCAAGCCAATGATGATTCACAATTTGCTACATAGTGTCAGAATTCTGTCTGATTCAATGCGCGCATTCAGAGAAAAATGCGTTGAGGGCATAGTGCCGAACAAAAACATGATCCAAAACCACTTGGAGAACTCTTTGATGTTGGTAACTGCATTGAACAACCATATCGGATACGATAAGGCAGCAAAAATTGCGAAAAAAGCACACGAAGAAGGTACAACTCTGCGAGAGTCAGCACTTGAACTAGAATATCTCACCAATGAAGAGTTTGACCAATGGGTCAGACCAGAGGACATGACCGGTCAAAATTAAACACCAGCGAAAACGGGTTGTAAGATAGAAAATGACCCTTAACAGTCATAAGCGGAACGCACTGGCATCCGTTTACCTGTGAGAGCAGGATGGGAGAACTGGCAAGGGGGTTTCATCCGGGTGGGATATCCGCCCCCTTGCCAGCCTCCGCTGGTGGCTGCCGAGTCGTCGTCACCACAATCCATTCCGAAGAATGAGCGTGGATCGTTGATTTCTTGTTTCCAAGAAACCTTCTTCCCGGCGGCCGAGTTTCTGGTCACATCCCACCGAAGTGTTTTGTTTCCAGGGTGGTGTCAAATTCCGTTTCCCGAAGGTTGCGGTCTCTTTCACCGGTTGCTAAAAGTTCATTTTCACCGAGGTGTCCATTTTCTTTCAGCGGTGTCGCTCGTTTTCTTAGCAAGCTAAGTTTCGGTTGCGACTTGTGGAGGTCCGTTTCCATCCACTCCGAAGAGTGGATGGCGCGGTTTCCGTCCGTGATGTCCGTTTCCAATTCTTTTTCCCGAAGGTCA
>WTIA01000016.1 GCA_011522915.1 Methanobacteriota archaeon | reverse complement strand
CACAATTAGCCAAATCAGAAAGGAAGGCGTTTCCTCTTCCCCTTCCTTCTGCAGCACCTGGGACAAGGCCTGCTACATCTACCAAGAATGTAGGAACAAGGCGCACGTGTCCAATACAGGAGCCTGTTCTTGGCTCACAAATACTTCCTTGCCTTTCATCATCTTCAGAGGCTGGCTCAAGGCGTCCATCTGCCTCTAATTTTGCTCGTAATTCCTTACATGGGCAAGGCTGAGGTGCAGCGATAAATGCGACACCTACGTTTGCTTCAATTGTACAAAATGGATAATTTGCGATGTCAACTTTTGCTAAGGTAGCAGCGCTGAAAAAAGTCGATTTGCCCACGTTTGGCTTACCTACCAAGCCAATTCGCATTACATCACGCCTTGGTAATTCTCTCTATTAGGTCAGCCTTGGTTCCAGATGTGTCTAGACCCATTGAGTCTGCTAAATCCACCAATTCTGCCTTCTTCATTGCTTTCAGATTTGGCTTCTTTGAATCTTTATCATCGACCCATTCGCCTCCTTCGAGCAATGTCTTGGATTGGGCAACCCACTGGTCACGCTTTACACGTCCAGGGAAGAATTCGATTGCCTCGTTAACTGTATCCTCAAGTTCGCTAGTCATCTTAGAAATCTGTTCATAGGTGTAGATTCCTAATGCGTTCAACTTCTCTTCGATAAATGGACCCACTCCCTTGATTGCTTGGAGGTCATTCTTATCAGAAGCCTTAGCAGTACCAAGAACTTCAAAGTCAATCTTCGAAGCATTTGCTTTGACTCGCTCTAATTCCTCTCTCTTCTTGAGTTCTGCTTTAGAAGGTGCTTCTGCAGCCTCTTCTTCCTCTTCGGAGGCCTCTGGCTCTTCTGCGACTTCTTCAGTTTCTTCTTCTACCTCTTCAGCTGATTCTTCCTCGTAAGGAACGAATTCTATGCCCAAGGTGTTACGAATGTTAAGTAAGGCGATGTCTAGTTCTGGAAGGTTTATTCTTCCATCAGAGTTGATGTCCATTGACTTGACAAGGACTTCGATATCCCATGGAGGAAGGTCGGCAATGTCTGCAACTCTTAGAGCATTAGAAAATTCGAACATGTCGATTTCACCCGAACCGTCAACGTCTGCCCATGAGAAGAATTGCGCGGTTGTTGTACCCCTTCCACAAAGCCACTCTGTTAATCTAACAAGATCCTCGTCAAATGTTACTGGGAACTCATCGACTTCATCATTGTGTAAATCAGCGGACACTTCAATTATTGTTGAACCGGTTGAGCCTTCTTCTTCAGACTCGCCAATGATTAGGGTTGTGTCAATTCCTACTCCCCTTCCAAACAATGCTCTAATGGTGGTTGTACCCTCAACTAGATTGTATGCAGAAATATCGCTAGTTGAAGCAGCGCTAGAGGTTTGAACGTTTCCGAATAACAGCGTTTTGACTACGCTATTACCTGCTAGGATGAAACCGATAACGACTCCATAAAACGCAAATGCGCCTGTCAAAGCAAACCCGGAAAGGGTGGATAAGTCTTCGACTTCAGCATCGATTAATGATTTCTCAGACCAGTCTCCCATCAAGAATAGGATGGTGGATAGTACGCCTCCAGCGATTACCATCCAAGTAGCCGTACCCGCAGAACCAGTCAGGGACTTTCCAGCTGCAAGCGGATAAGAATGGAATAGAGCGGATAATGCGAACAATCCGCCAATTACGTACAGGTAAGATGAATTTACCGTGTCAGCAACTCCAGAAAGGCTGCCATCGCCTACCATGACGTTTAGTCCGGTAAAGTAACCAAGCAGAGCATAAATTGGCAGCAGAATTGCTGCACCAGCAGCTGCGGTTGCTCCTGGACTATCTACAACAGCACTTGCATTTCCACGGATTGTTGCAAGCATGTTAGCAGATGCAGCCATTATTGGCATCAATCCAACGGTAACAAGAATCGCACCGATTGATTGTGTGAAGTTGTCAGCGTGAGTTGACTCGGAAAGGAAGAATGGCGGCACTGTAACGAATAGAAGGAACATAGATGCCTTTGTCATACTACCAGACCAGATAGGTTGACCTGTGACGTGGGATAGAACGTGGTATCCAACACCGAACATCAATGCAAGAGGAACCCATCCAGAAGCCATAATGTCTGCTACCCAGACAGTCCCAGTCCAGCCTAATGTTTCACCCATTGCGTTTGCAAATCTACTGAATAAGAGTGTGAACAGTGCTAGAATAAGGAACCAAGATGGAACCGAGATTGGTGAGTTTCCTCTGCTTCCAAGAGTGATAAGTGAATTGACCAGAAGGCTGAGAACAAGCAGACCGGATATCAATCCATAAAGAGCAGCCTCGCTTTCTCCGTAGGTAACCCAATCCCAGTGGTCAAGCACACACAGGACCAAGCCGACTAGAACTTGAGCGGTCCAAGCCATTGCTATCATGGATGCGTTTGCCTCACTAGCAAGTTTTGCACCGGTTGTTCTAGTGTGGGCTACCAATACTCCGCCAACCAGTATTGCAAAAATTGCGGTAGACATTGCAACCTCGTTGAAGTAAGCGAGTGCACTTCCGTCATCATAGCCCCAACCAATGTTGGAAAGTGAATCCAATGCGGTTGGGTCATAATTGTGCCATGCAGAAAGGAAACCGCCTATTCCAGCTAGGACTAGCCAAAATATTCCGGTTTGCATCCAAGTCTTAGCACCGCTACCTTCCCTTTCCTGGAATAGGTCGGCTGCGGGTCCCGCTGCTTTGGTTAACAAGAACATTCCAAATTGACGCAGTGGCACACTCATTCCGCCAAATCCTTTCTGGATGTAATATGAGAAGAGTAAAATCGAGGCTAGTAAAATTGCAGATGTGGTGAAAGCTTCTGACATAATTATTCCTCCTTCAGTCCGAAAGGACGCCTCCGACTAGGTTAGCGATTATCATTCCACATCCCACTAGTATGCCAATCAGATAGTACCAGATTCCTGACCCTCCGAGATTGTCCATAAACGGTACAATCTCTCCGATTACAGGCACATTATCCCAGCCGAAAATGTTGCTAAAAAGCGCAATTAAGCCTACGAGGCCGACGCTCATCAATACAAGAATTACTCGAGATGCAGATGGTTCTGCAACCCCTTCAGATACATCGGGCAGTATGGTGTTATTGGTCATGTCATCACCTTGACCCCGTAGGGGTCATTTACGCCACTTATGATACAGTGATAAACATTCACTAGCAAATTATCATGGCGAGCGAAGATGCAAAAGTGCGTCTCCTCTTCGATTTTTACCAGTTCCCAATGGGATAGGGAGTTTTTGGTCTAATTCTATCTCTGTTTCCCAGACTTTCTGACAATCACAAGAAAGACCATCCAAATCATGGATATCACCGCTGACAGAATATCTTTCTATTGCTGCAACGACCTCTTCATCACACGTTCCACAGTTGTGTGCTCCGCGAACTTTACCACCTGCCGTTGGATGGATGATTAATCGACAGACCTGATCTTTAGAACCATTGCCAGAGTTTGTTGGGTGAATGTCATAGTGGACATCTTTGATGAGTTGAATTAGTGACCACAGCCAAGGAGGCCGGTATTCATTTGCTCGAAACAATCTGTCGATGACTGTTCCTTTCTGAATATTCATTGGATTGACACTTATTTCATCGCTTCGCTCAGAGACATCTCTTATCCATTTTGCACCGTGAATTAAGGCATCGCCTTCGCTCATAAACGGTGGCTTGAACATCAGATATGTTTTGATCCTAAGGCCAAATTTTGCTAGGTTTTCTACAGCCTTATCCCAACTTTTGGTGCTAAATCCCTTGTTTACGTGGAAGCGTAATACCTCATCATCGTAAGCCTCGAGACCGATTGCAACTGAAAATCTTGGATTTATTTTCGTAGCCCATTCTAATTTTTCTTGAGTCAATTGTTCTGTTCTACTCTCTACAACAAGTTCTTTGCCCAATTCATGACAATCCTTCAGGACTCTTTCTTGGAAATCTAGAGGAATTTCTCTATCCTCAAGAAGGCTTCCTGAAGTGTATACTTTTACCATTCCCATCGATTCAAAATCATCGAACTTAGCTAGAGATTTCTCCCACTGGGAATGTAGGTCTTCGCTGGTTACATCATCTCTTGTATCGTTAAAGTACCCACAGAAAGTACAACCGCTGGACCACCACCAATGGCATCCTTTTGTTCTGAGTATGACGGTTAGTGCAGTGGTCGGTGTCCCATCTGCTAATGTTTCTGGAGTGTAGTATACCGTTGCAGGATCTCTTGCATCCCAGGAATGTTTTCTTTCCTGTGCCCAAGGTGTATTTGCAGGCGCCTTGACAAGGTCATGGATACGAGCCGGACGTTTGTCGGAATCTCCGACCATAGTCAGCTTACCATTCGCCATGAACATCCCTCATGCTTCCATTGTTTGAATTTGCTTACAATAGTGAACGCTGGAAAAAATCAACTATTCTTGATTCATATTCATCAGTGTCTGTTAGCATAAGGGTTTGATGTTCGTCACTTTCCATCCCCCTGCCAACGTCATATCGGATTACAGAATCTTGGAACCAACACTCGATTTTGCTTTCATTTCCATTTTCTAGTGCTTCATTGCACATCTTTTCACCGTGGTGAACCCTGACCCTTTTGTCTTGGTTACCGTGAACAACAAACATGTGTCTATCACCAATTTCTGTGGCCGCATCAAGCGGATAATGCTCGACTAAATTCTGTTGAGCGATAATCTTACCAGCAAATATTCCAGCACCTCCCAAAAAGGTGGGATAGCCTTGGAATTCTAATTCCTCGACAACAATGTCTCCCATATCTGAATATCCAGATTCCAACCATACGGATTGCATTCTATCGTCCAAGTTGAATGCGATTGCAGCGGTACCGGCTCCCATTGAATTTCCATAAATTCCAATTTTATTTGGATCTGCATCTTTTTCATCTACAAGCCAATCAAAAACAGCGACGACGTCAACCCATTCGTCTTGACCACCAGAAACACGGTCGTCATCGATAGATGATTCGCCATGATCCCTCAAATCAAACACGATCACGTTGAATCCGGCATTGGCTAACATTCCAGAAGGGATCAGTATCGACCCATCTGCTTTGCAACCTCTTATCCCATGAACAAAAATTACCCAAGGCATCGATGAATTCTGCTCGAGATACCAGGCTGACAGGAATATATCATCGCCCTTGACATCGATAGTTGCGTTTTCATAACCATCCCACCAATACTGCGATAATCCTGTCATAATATTTGATGAAATATTTTCGCTATTTTCAGACTCATTCAAGGGAATTTCATTTCTTAGTGGGGCGAATTGCTGTGGAGTATTTTGGTCAAAATTTCCCCAACAATCGGTATTGGTAAATGCCACTCCATTGTATACAATAGAGCCTGCAAAGTAATATCCTGTTGGAAGCAAAACAAATAGCATCAATAAAAATGGAAAAATCTCTCGCTTAATCCCCATCAAATCCCTCTGTAAAGAATGGTTGAGCCTGCTTTTACAAACTCGCCTTTTGGATGATTTTTATCGCCATCCTCTGCACTGATTACGCAGGGTTGGAATTTGGATGCAGGTACTCTGACATCAACTCTGCTACCAAGGCGAATCATTCCAAACCGTTCGCCTCGCCTCAATTCATCTCCCTCACCTGTCCAGGGAATAATAGTTCGAGCGAGGGCCCCAGAAATTTGCATAACTTCCACAATTAATCCATCTTCTCTCTCGAACAGGGTTCTAACCCTCTCGTTAAACTCGCTTTCTTTACGGAAAGCGGGCAGGAAAGGACCTCTTCTTCGCCCTTTGCCGGTTCTATGTTCCATTCTGATTATCTTTCCAGCGATTGGTGAGCGATTTACGTGTACATCAAGCGGGGACATGAAGACTGCAATTCTCCAAACATCTGTATCTGATTCTTCACCTTCTGGAACCGCTTCAAATCTCTGTTCAGTTGAAAATGAAAGCGGATTATTACAGGGTTCAGGATGCCAAGTTCCAGTATGTTCGTCTTCTTCAGCATCTTGCATTTCATCATTGGATGGCCTGCGACCCGTCGCTCTCTCTCTCTTTGCAAACATTACATGACCATCTGCAGGGGATACGATGATGCCCTCATCTCTTGGAATTGGGCGGTCAGGGTCTCTCCAGAAATTAGCGAAAAATGCTGAAAGCATCAACATCAGCACACCAAGGCCAGGTGCTAAACCATAGAGAGGATCTACAAACCAGCCTACAGAAATGAACCCTATTCCCATCAATGCAGGAGTGATTACAGGCAGAAGGCCGCCTCTGGCTAACATAGCCAATTAACTCACCTACTGAGAGTCGCCGGAGTTTCTCCAGACTACTTCTGGCTCTTTGTCATCATCTGATGATGATTCTTCTTGCTCTTCTTCAGCTGGTGTTTCACCAGCTGGTGCTTCTTCAGCCGGGGCGTCCTTAGCGACAAAATCTGCTGCTGCTGCGCCAAGTTCTGAGCCTTTGAGGTACTTGTTGCCATCCATATCGTATGACTTTGCAAATTCAATAAATGCATCACGGTCTGTTATTCCGTTTTTCTGCATTACACCTGTTAGGACCTGCTCAGACCAATTCCATTCGTCATCTTCAGACTCTTCTGTAGCGGGAGATTCTTCGGTTGTTTCAGGAGTGTTTTCTGTTTCGACAGACTCTATTTCAGATGCTTCTTCTAGAGTCATTTCGGCAGCACGTGCTTCGACCATTTCCTCCATTCTTTCGGTGATTGCTCTTCCCATGTGCTGTGATTGCCTTTCTGCTTCTGCAGCTGCTTCAATCATCTCATATCTGCGCTTAATTGCCTTGTTCAAGTCTTCGAATAGCGACATGTGAGCCATGTACCACTCGTCTCTGGTGTTTAATTCAACAACGGCTAATCGCAAATCGTTGTCCAACTCCTCTGCAATTGAGAATACTTTTCCTAGGCGGTCCTTTTCACGAGTGAATTTTTCTTCCATCTTCTGTAATTCAGGTTCAAGATGTTCAACCTGCTTACTGGATTTACTAGCTTTCATTTCGAGGTCCCTAATTCTTGCATCTTTTTCTGTCAAAAGTGCCTCAAGGCTCTCTTTTTCTATTTCACGCTCTACGATTTCTTTCTCGAGAACTTCGACTTCAGCCTTTGTATCTCTCAATTCGGCTTCTTGCTGCTCATAAGCCGCATACAACTTGAGTAAACGCTCGGTTTCTTCCTCAAGTTTCTCTGTGAGTTCTTTGATTTGGGTTTCTGGAGTGATGGTTCCAACATCGGACATTTCTCTCACCTAAGGCTACGCCTTATTCTATACCCACATTGGTCCTACATATCAAGCCGACGCTTCATCGTAGCAGCATATAACGTTCTGAAGGTTATTGAATAGCGTCGGTCGCTTTCACTAATTCTCTGGCAATACTAACCTCACCCATCGAATGACCTGCATCTGCTACCATGACCAATTTGCTATTTGGTAACGCCTTGTGTAATTCCCAAGCACTGCGAGCAGGACAGACCATATCATAACGACCTTGGACTATGGTTGTTGGAATATTTTGAATCGTTGATACATGGTTCAAAATGTATGCCTCTTCTACAAATATCGCATTTATGAAATAATGACATTCAATCCTTGCAAAGGCGACAGCGAAATCCAGATCCTCGGCTTTATCGAGATATTCTGGGTCTGGAAATAGTCTGCTTGTTGCCATTTCCCAACGCGTCCATTCCCTAGCAGCGGCCCTTCTAACCTCCACATTTTCACTGATTAATCTAGAATAATATGCTTTGATTAAATCTCCTTGTTCCGAAAGTGGGATATGGTCACGATATGGTTCGAAGGCGTCTGGGAACACGTGACTTGCACCATCTTGGTAGAACCAATGAAGTTCACTTTTCCTGCACATGAAAATCCCTCTTAGGGTTAAACTGAGTGCTCGCGAAGGATGGTTTTGGGCATAGATTAGTGAAAGTGTTGAACCCCATGACCCGCCAAATACGTGCCACTGTTCAATATCCAGATGTTCTCTTAGCATTTCTAAATCTGAAACCGATGCGTGAGTATTGTTATCTTCTAATTCGGCATAAGGAGTGGATTGTCCACATCCTCTCTGGTCAAACTGGATGATATCGAATTTTTCTGGGTCGAAATATCTGCGGTATGATGGCTGGCTGCCTCCACCAGGGCCACCATGAATAACAATCACAGGGAGTCCGTTTGGATTACCACTCCGCTCCCAGGCTATCGTATGCAAGTCTGAAACTTGCAAAAACCCAGTTGTATGGGCCTCTATGGCGGGATATAGCACCTCATCAATTGTCTGTGATACAATTTGCATGTATGGTCCATTCGTACCAAGAACATGTTACTTTCGCTGGGTACACACGGTTTATTGAGGGCCTTGCATTGCGACAAAACATGGAGAAAAAATCTGCTGTTGACGTTTTCTCACAGTGGGCTCTAATCGGCAAAGACGAGGGTATGGAAAGAGGACATGCTGCCTCTGTAAAAGCTATGCTTGAGTTAGCACTACCAAAGGTAAAAACCAACTTTTCTGCTATTGATTTGGGATGTGGTAACGGCTGGGTGACAAGGATGTTAACCGAATTAGGAGCAAGCCATAGCGAAGGCGTAGATGGCTCAAACGAAATGATAACCAAAGCGAGAACCAAGGATTCGAATCACAAATACTCTCAGGGCTTACTTCCAGACTGGAGCCCTAAGAGAAGATTTGATCTGGTACACACAATGGAATTCCTGTACTATCTTGATGACCCAGCAAGCATGATTTCGATTATTCACGATGAGTGGCTAGAAAATGAAGGAGTTCTAGTCGCAGGTGTCGACCACTACCTAGAGCATGAAGAATCATTGACTTGGCCCGAACACGTGGGCGTTCACATGACTACTCTATCAATCGAAGAATGGAGTAATGCAATGATTAATGCTGGTTTTACAGACGTCGAAATTCACCAAGTTGCAGGGAAAGAAAACTTTCCTGGAACCTTGGTTATGATGGGCCGAGCTTCTCACCAATAGGTCCACACAGTTTGATTGTTCCAGCATAGAATGGGCACTTTTCACAGGTCGATTTTTGCTCAATTGGTAATCGTGATGGTGCCTTAATTCCATCTCCTGCAGCAGCGGTCTCCCCCGCCCATTCAATGAGTGAAATCAGGTCCAGTTTTGCTTGCTTGAACTCTTCTTGATGCATCCTAACCATTCTACCTGAAGCAGAAATCTGAATAGCAGGAGGTAGAATTTTCCTTTGCTTATTCGCAGGTTTAGCATTCTCTGCGATTTCAAGTGCAAGGCTATACAGGGTCAATTGCAATCTATGCTCCCGAATTATCTCCTCTTCAGCAGGAGTTATTGGATAAGGAGATTCCATATCGGTTACAATTTGCAATTCATTTCCTTCTAGTGGGTTGAGTGGATTGAATCCATACAGGCAGTGCTTAGTCTTGGCATCAACGACTTGAAGCCAGCCCTGGCCGTCCTTGTCTTTGAGTGCTAAAACTAAATCCGCTCTGCCGTTAAATGTGGCTGTAATCGATTCAATGTATGATAAAATTTGGTCACCCCTAGGAGTCCAATTATTTCTGTACAATTCATTTGGTTCATGATTAAGTGAAAGGTAAAATGGCAATTCTGTCCTCAATCCTTCAACGCTAAACCCATCAAAAGTTTCTCCAAGAACTAATCTTCCAAGTGGTCCTTGTCTTGCCAATTTTCCTAAGTGTAGCAACCGCAGCCTGGTCTTTTCTATCACATCTGGTTCTGAAATTGTTGATTGTGCCATAACCTCATCTATTGTTTTGGATTCTGTGAGATTATCGTTTTGCGATTCTGTCCACTTCGCATCTAAATCTGAATTATCTGAACCGGGATTTGCCAATCCGATTTCCAGCAATCTGTGGAATAAAGAACCAAATTCGGCTGAACTTGGCCATTTGCTTTGTTCAAAATCATCAGCAATAAAGTCAAATCTTTCTGAATTCCAATTCATCTTTGTTGACAACCAATGACGCCTTTTACACGACCAAGCACTGTCTAGGCCATGTGATGTCATGGGTAGTTTAAACGAAATCTTTCGTAAATTTTTGTCTTCTTTTTGCTCAGCAGGATTTCTTGATAATTCTAGCCTCTGACGCCAAGTTTCTACCAGTGCTACATCTTGATTGTCTTCGAAGCAATTAGAGTGATGGAAAATAGATATTCCATTTACACAATTTTGACCTAAGCAAGAATTCCCTACGAGTATGCCCGGGTCCAATGTGTAGGTGTTTCCTTCTTGTTCAAGCCCACCCTGTGACCAACTACAGCCCTCGTGGCCTGCCTGAATACTTGCATATGCTAATCCATCGAGGAACATGTAACCCATGTTTTGTCTTCCTTTACCACGCTTGAAAGTTATACGCCCGTCCTCGTCGACATAGGCTCCATCGCTTGGGGTTCCTGCTATGATTAAGCGATCTTTTGCCCTTGTTAACGCCACATAGAATTGCCTCCGGCGCTCTGCCCTTTGCTGTCCGTCATCGAATAGATGAGCGATTGTCCAAAGGCCACTTTGTGGTTTACTTATTCCGCGCCATGGATGGATTCTTCCAGCAATAATATCTGGGGTAACCAATACATTATCTGATGATGAAAATGATGAGTCTTTAGTTCCGGTTGAGAATATATCGTATGCTACTACTACCGGCGCCTCTAGACCTTTGGAACCGTGAATTGTCATTATCTGAACCGCTCCTCCGGTTCCTGAAGTACTGCTTTTTGGGCCGTCTTTTTCCAAATTACTCAATTCCCTAAGCCGGTTGTAAACTAATGCAGCATCTCCACCAACTGTATCTGCAATCTTGTCATAAAGAGAAATCCAGTTCTCTATGTCTTGCCTGTCGCCTTCTCTTGGGTATGCGTATAGTAAGTCGGAATAGTCAATGGCCACATCTATTGCTTCCCTGACCTTACCATTTTCAACAAGGTAATTCATCCTTTGAAGTAGTGATTTTACTCCTTCAGTTGGCGCCGCCTTGGCCAGATTTTCCAACTGATTACCCTGACTATTTCCGAAGTGCGATATGACTTCTGAATCATTCATTCCGACCAAGGCAGAACGAGCAACTGCTAGTGCGGCCGTCTTATTGTGCGGCGAGGTCAATAGCCAAAGCAAGGACATCAATGTCTTAATCGCTGGCCTAAACATGAGCAGGCCTTGTTTTCCTGCAATAGCTGGCACTCCATGTTCTTCCAGTGCTTTAACCAGTAAAGGCACTCTTGCGTGTGATGCTACTAAGATCATGATGTCCTTAGGCCTGTAAAATTTTGATTCGCTGACATCGATCCAAGAGCCTTTTTCTGCGCTGTAAACCTGAGCTAACTTACCATCGATTAGTGATGAAATTCGTTTTGCAAGCAAGTTTGCTGTCAACTCTCTATCATCGGATCCATCAAATTGGAAAGGATCAACTGCAACATTCATGTCCATAGGTCGCAAACCGCTTCCAGTTCTTGTGGGAAGTACCCACTCCAATTTTGCAATCGTTTCCGATTTCCTTCCAGGATTCAAATCCTGAGGCTCTGCATGCCAAGGGCCCGGTAGCAAATGATGCCTTTGCGAAAATGTGTCCTGGAACATTACGTTCATTGTATTCATCAATTCTGGAATTGTTCGGTAGTTAGTTGACATCTCAATATGCCCTTCCCTTCTCTTGACTACTGAATCTAGATCCAATTTTCTTCCATCATCGTCTTCTAAGAACGGAACCCATTCTCTTCTTTTTTCCTCCTCAACCAAATCAGTAGTTGACATGAATGTCATAGGTTTCGTAACTCGAGGATCTTTTCCAAAATCAGGCCTTCTCAAAGAATCTGTACGATTCTCCATCGCTGATTCTTCTCTGTTCATTTCTCGAATTGCTGCAACGGCTCTACGCATGACCGTTACTTCTGCTTGCCTAAAGCGATAAATTGACTGCTTCATATCTCCAACGATACAAATGGTTGGGTCCCATTCTGATGCAGGAGGTGCTGGTTCTCCTTCATCCAATCTTCTTCTTCCCCAGAGTCTTGCCAGCAATCTGAAATGTTGTGGATTTGTATCTTGATATTCATCGATAATAAATGCCCTATATTGTCTTCTCAAATCTCGTAGAATCGTTATCCTGCGCATCAAATCCTTGTGAACATCTTCGTTGCCTTGGCTAGCACTGATTGCTCTGAATAAATGATCATCTTGCCAAGGCCTGTCGCCTAAAGAATCGAGTGCTTCTACAACCGATTGAGGATACCAATTCCTACATACAGATGGACAGCGTGTCAATAACAAATCTTCGGCTAAACGGTGCATGTCATCGTGGTCGCTAACTCCTTCCTGAGATTTTAATCGCGATAATATTTCGCCAACCCCTACATTTACAACAAATAAATCTCGAATTACTTGTAGTTCCAATTCTGTTGTAAGTCTCATTTCAGGGGCTGGCGGAAGTTGTGGTAAAGCAACATCCAGCCTGGGAGGATATGCGGTCTGACCAGGTACTTCTTGAGGGTCGCTAATCAATGGATTCAACAGATGTGAAGATTGACCTAATACCCTGATTAACAAACCTCTTGGTGTGTGAAGCATATCTCTGATTGCGTCTGCATGTACTTGTGCATTGGTGGAAATCATATCTTTTACAGAATTCGCTAGTGGACAATTCCCCTTCGTCATGATACCGCTTGGCCAGCCTTTTCCTTTCGGAGGTCGAGCTCTATACAGTGCTTTGCAATCGATTTTATCTAGATTTGATGCGGTAGCAATAGCATGCGAAACAAGCCAAATCCACTGCAGTTTTTGGATTTGCTCATTCACATCTAAAGTGCACAGGTATTGGACATACCTGTAGCGAGTCATTCCAATTGGTTCGTCAGCACCTATGATGAAAGCGGCCCCGCTTTCTAGCCAAGAATCCACCCAATTGCAAACGTGCGCTCTGAAGTCTAGATACCAATTATCGATGAATTCGCAAATTGGAGACAAAAATAGTTGGTTCAGAGATTCTGCTTGTAGGTTTCCTGTATCATCTAAACGCAATCTGCGGGATGCCTCTTCAACAAATAGGGAGCGTTTCAACATTCCTTTGACTACTCTTGCTGAGGAATCTTGTCCCCCTAATAGGACAGACAATCTATCTCTAGATTCTAGGAAAGATTCGATGTCTCCCGACATTCCCGCCTCCTTACCATCTATGCCCCTTTGCAGCCTCCACGCTGTTCTAATTGCTTCATCGCGAAGGAATACGGCAGCGTCTTCATCTAATTGTTCACTGGTTGGATTTTCGCTAACAAGACCCATCCAAGGTGAAACTATCGATGACAAAAATGAATCTATTGTAGAAATTGGAGCGTCATCGATAAGGGATAACAACATCGCTACATCACCTTGATTTCTCAATCTTGGATCATGCGTTCCACCAGCCTTATCCGGTTGTGCCTTCAGAGAAGCAATCAACCTCCTTATTCGGCCCTTCAATTCAGCTGCTGCTTTGCGAGTGAATGTAATTGCAACTGTCTCTGTAGGAAGTAATCCGGGCCATTCCTCGAGTGATGTCCTTTCTCTTGATGGAACCCTGATTGCGCCCATTCCTTGTAACGGGATTCTTGGTGCGGAAGGTAATATCCTAGTTGCACGTTGATCTCCAGATAACAAATGCTGTAGGTACCTACTAGCCATAACCGTAGTCTTTCCAGTACCAGCGCCCGCATCAATCGCTATGTGCCGGTTAATGTCCAGACCGAGAATCTGTGATACTCTAAATTCCACCATCACCAACCACCTCTTTTGGCGCTTGGACATGCGTCTTTGATCGGGCAGTATTTACACATGTTAGATGGCTCAGGATGAATGTTACCTGCTTCAGCATTTTTGATAACTCGAATTGCAGTGGTAATTCTTTCTCTCATCCATGCTCTAAATGGATTAGAGGATTCATCCTTGAAATCTCCTGGTAGTCTGTAATGGCCATGGGTATCATTGCCAATGATTCCAACGTTTAACTCCAGACAACTATCGTAAAACTCGGGGTCGATTTCGATGAAATGGTGGGTTTGGTTACCTACCTGTGTTGCACCAACCCCGATTACTCTATCTCCGGGGTTTGCAATCTCCCAAGCCCTAGCATAGAGTGCCAATTGTAATTCATGGAATATACCCTTCAAATGTCTTTCATTATTGCCATTATCTTTTGCACCGTCAATTGACTTGATGTCTCTCAGAATTATCAATCGCTTTGATTTAGGAGGATTATCTAAATCAAAATCCAGTGGAATAACTTCCTCAACATCGGAAAAGTCATAATCAAAATTCACTAACTGGTCTACCCTGTCTATTCTTCCCCGAATTAAGAATGAATCTGATGTGTCGGGTAAACCTAGTCGAACATGTTTACCATCTGGACTGTTAAGTTCCCATTCCGTTGCGATTGGAGCGACGTTGGTTAATGCAAAATCACTTTCAATCATTCTTCCAATTCTTCCACCCAACGATATAGGACTACCTTCCTCTAACCATTCATTCCAGCGGTTAGGTGAAACTCCGATTAAGTCACGACATCGATGAGCGGAAATGCCGTCCTCTCTCTTCATCCAAGTTGCACTTTCTGCAAGTGTTTGCAGTGCAATCTGCCAAGCATTTTCGACACTTCCTACTTTCCCATAAACAAGTGGCTGCGGGTTTGATTGAACTGATTCTTCACCAATCCCATGCGCCCTGAGGATTGCCTCTTCCACAACGTGAACAATATTACCCCTAGTTACAGCAGCCAAGTCTTCCTCCAATCCATCCTCATCACCAAAATACATGTGCTTCTCAAACCACGCTCTTCTTGGACATTCTAACCAAGATTGAAGCCTCCCTTGTGACCAAACTTTCGGAAGATTAAGTTGCATTATACTCCTTCCAGTGATACGGTCTAATTCTTCTAGGGTTGTTGACGGTGGTTGAATTGGTCTAGGGTCAATTGGAATCCCGAGTCCTTTTTTCGACATAATGCCCAAATGTGGCCATATTTCTGATTCTCGTGCATTGGCCGGTTTGGTTTTGGTCGGTACCAATTTTATGTCTGAAGATTGTATCCTTTGCTGTGCGCTTGAAAATGGATGAACCTGACCAATTTGTAAGTCGTCCCCTGTTCTTCTTCGGGAAAACTGATCGTCAAGGACCTCTGTCTCAGCAGCGACTAAAATAGCATCAGAATTCAGTGGAGGAACAAGAGGTTTGCGAGATTCTATCGATGCTATGCCCGCTCTTTGGATTATATCCCTGTGTAAACTTCCGCTTCTATGAGTCTTTATTCCAGACTCCGTCGATTCCATAGATGAAACTCTGTAAATCAATCTGTTTCCTTCAGGTTTAGTTTCCCACCTCCAAGACCGGTTTTCTGAAGTTGTCGACCAAGAGTTCGGATCTAGATAGGATGGTTCCTTATTCAAAGATGGTAACGCTTCACCATCAGCTATTTCACTGAACCACTCATCTAATGGCCCTGCAAGTTCTATTCCTTCTTCGATACTGGAATCGATTATCAGTACATTTGGAGTGCAATTGAAGAAATGCCTAAGTTGGTGGCGGGCAATTCTAAGAGGTTCGTCCGGTCTGTGTAGCCCTATTTTCATCCTACTTGCTTCGTCTAGCCAAGGCACTTGCTTGGTCTTCATGGACCACGTTTCAGAATCTATTCCACAAAGAATGAGATAGTCGGCTTCAAGACCGTAGGATTGCGACGGAGATAGAATCTTTATTCCCTTATCCTGAGATGATTTAACGTTAATTTCATCGTAGGATGAAACCATCTCTAGTACTTCTAGAAAGTCTTCAGAATTTAGTTCGATTTTCTCTTTTCTTAGTTTGTTTATCGATTCAGCAAATTGTTGCAATCCCGGTATAGAGGTTGTGAATAATTCATCACGAGATGTCAGTTTTAGCCAATCAATTTGGTCGAGGCAAGAGTTAATCCAACCAACTACATCTTTTGGGGAAGACGGCAATGGTAGTTCTTTTCCTGTTGAACATCCGATTAACTCCTTACGGACCTCTTTCTTGTCTGTTGCCGGTAGAATTGGATACATCCAATTGATTATACATGAAAGCCACCATTGACACTCCTCTAATTTTTGTTCTCGCTTCTTAGGATCTACTCCGGCTCTTGGACTTGCATTCTCTAATGTTGCCTGCCATCTTCTAAGAGCTCCATTACCTCCCAGTAGGTGAAAGCCTCTGGCCAGTTCAGCTAGTACCTCAGGATGCAATCTTGGCTTCCAATCCGGGTGAATTGGATGCTCTAAATCCAAAATGTCCCAAGTCATCGGTAGTTCAATTTGGGTCCATAATTGAGTAAGTCGGTTAAGTGACCATGCTTCTTCTCCTCGAGGGATTCTAGCGATTGAAAGGATCCTTGCAACGCTACTTGTTTCGATTACTTTCCTTCTCGGCTCTAGGGTGTGATGTCCCATCGATTTCAGATGAGGTTTCATCTGTGCAGTAAGGCTTTCAGAATCACCGCTTACAATGACAATGTCTCCTTCAATTTGACTTAGAATATTTGCTAGAGCCAGAGGGGTGTGATCATTTGATTCACAAAAAACCCGATTAATTTTGCAACCTTTTTCTATTCCAATTGATGATTGCCACCCGGGTTGAGAATTTGGCGCCCAAACCTCGTGAGTCGGGACCCATTCTGGCAAATCGGATTTCTTTCTAATTGGAGCGATGTCCTCAATATATTCTCCATGGTAACCTAACCTGTGAGAACCAGGGTTAACGAGTTGGTGAACCGCTTTAAACCTGGAAATTTCTTTCAATATTGCAATTTCAATTTCACTAATTCCCGGAGGATGGTCAAGGACAACGATGCCCTCTATGTCAGAAATCGTGAACGGTTCATTTTCTGTAGTTCTCAACTCTTCCCAAACCTTCCTTTTCAATCGCAATGGATGGGTTGCTTGCAATTTCAATTCCATTGCCTTCAGTACCTTATCGCAAGCCTTACCGCCAGGGTCTTCCTCCCAATCCCATGGTCTTCTTAGGCTAGTTAATTCACGATACAAAGCCAGCAATCTGCGACTTCTGGAGCGGGACCATTTGTGTTTTGGATTCGATAAGAGATTTGGGAAGCCATACTCAGAGGCTTCGTGCGATAGTGCTTGGTGAGTTTGTTCGAATAATACTCCGTCGTCTTGGAGCATAACTGGAAGTCTTAGGTCAAGATGCAATATTCCTATCAAGCGATTTATGGTTAGATGATGAGATGTGTCAATCGCTTTACCTTCACCTAATCTATGTAGAGATTCTATCGTTTGTTTTCTGCATTCTTCAGATGGATGAATTATCATCAAACGCCTGCCATCTAATAGCGAGGACATCAACCACTCAGGAATTGCACGACCAGCAGGAACTGCCTCCATAGACAGGTCAGTCAGTGCTACAGGTTCCTCGGTCATCATTGTCAGGTCCGCCAACGGACCAACTCGGTGACGGTGGTTCTTGAACCCACGCTTCCAACTAAAGGCCAAACCATTGAAAATGAGGTAAAGTTTGGGAAGTTTATGCGAGCACGAATTGCACTGATTGTATTGGCACTTTGCCTATCAACAATGCCAACCTCTCATGCAGGGAGTCCTGAGAAATTAGAAAATGTTGGTCCGGTCTTTGGTGGAGTTTACGTTGATGCAAACGTTTCTGGAAATTCTAGTAACAACCTTTCAGAATTACCCGCTATTGTGGAAGACTATACCGCCACGTGGTGCACAAATTGTATAGCGGTCGAGAATGCATTGAAAGATATTGAGTCTCAACATCAAATGCAAACTTATCATTTCCACAGATTTATTGGAGAAAATGAAGACCCTCTAGGTTCACAAGAAGGTGATGATCGGTGGATTGAAAGGTATGACCAAAGACTACCTCCAACCGCTATCTTCAACGGCACAATTAGACAAATTGGAAGTGTGCCAGATGGTGATTCTCTACAGGATGACTATAATCTAAACCTAGCAAATTCACTGAATTTGGGAGTAGGTTCGTCAACACTTGGTTGGGTTGTCAGTAACAATTCAAATCCCATTGTAACCTGGAATCTAGTCGTAGACATGGCTAATTTCCCAGATGATAGTGAGATTAAATCCTCACTTTGGATAGTTGAAAAACTAGCATACTTCCCAGATGGCGGTAACGAAGAAGAATATTACAACAAAAGCGTGAGAGGCATCATCGACTTAGGTAATTCAACATACGGTACAATGGAAGTCACAATGCCAACAGCCTACGACGGCGATGACTTGCAGGTCCACCTAATTCACGAGGTCATTCTACCGCAAGCAGAGGAACCAGAGGAAGAGCCACAGGTCAGCAAAGAAGATGATGAGGATAGTCTTCCAAGCCTTGGACTCGTTGCAGTAATTGGAATCACGATGTTTGCAGCGGCTATTGTGCAGCAAAAGCAGCAATAATCCGCTCCACATCTTCATCTGTTATGTGAAGATGAATGGCAACTCTTACTCTATTGTAAGGTAAATCGAACATGTCGATCCCATGCTCTGCTAGTGAGACTACAACCTCAGAAGCGGGAATTTTGCAGTTTACATAGACGAGATTTGATTGGACTGCGTCTAAATCAACGCTAAAATTCTCCATTGCATCTATTGCCTCTGCGACAACTCTAGCTCGGGAATGATCTTCTGCCAAACGCTCTATGTGATGGTCGATAGCATGTAAGCCAGCAGCTGCAAGAACGCCCGCTTGTCTCCAGCCACCACCAAACATCTTTCGCCATCTGTGTGCTTTGTTGATAAATTCTCGACTGCCGACTAAAACTGAGCCAACTGGTGCTCCCAAGCCCTTTGATAGGCAGATGGAGACCGAGTCATAATCCCTGCACATCCTCGCAACATCTACTCCAGTTGCGATTGAAGCGTTGAAAATTCTTGCCCCATCAATGTGAGTTGCACAACCATTCTCTTTTGCTACTGCAGCAATCTCATCAAGCGCCTCTTGGCTGTAACACGCTCCTCCTCCTAAATTGGAAGTGTTTTCAACACAAACCAATGTACCATCTGGGTAATGAGAACCTGAACCTTCGGCTTTTCTAATCGCCTTTTTCACCTGCTCTGCAGTCATTATTCCCCCTTCGCCATCTACTAGAGAAATCGATGCCCCGCAAAGTGCCGCATAACCTCCACCTTCGTATTTGTAAATGTGGGCTGTCTTGTCACAGACGATTTCATCACCAGGCGAAGTGTGTGTGCGCAGCGCAATCGCATTTGCCATCGTACCGCTTGCAACAAAAAGTGCAGCCTCTTTTCCGAACATCTTTGCAAGGCGATTTTGTAATTCGATTACGGTAGGGTCATCTCCTAACACATCGTCTCCGACTTTTGCGGCCTCCATCACAGAGCGCATAGCAGCCGTAGGCTGCGTCACAGTATCGCTGCGTACATCAACACGCTCAGATGGGTACTCGCGCATGAAGGGTCTAAAACGACTTTACTCAAAGCAGTTTCAGGTCTCCTGTGATTGCATCAACTGCTGAGCGAGGTGCAGGGCCGATGCCGAGGACTGTTACTGTTCCGGGAGGGATTTCTGTATGGCCAGCGTCCTTGACTAAATCGCATACTAAACCGCCTTCTAGGGCTTTGGCGTAAAGTTGACGAAGTTGTGGTTCATCTTCAGCCCTGACTACGATTTTTCTTGCGCCATGGTTGTTCCAACGCTCATACAACCTTGCAGCCTTTTTTCTAGCTTTCATTGCACAGTTGACAGCAGCATGAGAGCATTGGGCTGCAAGTTTACCTTTTGACAATTTCAAATCATCTCGGGTCACTAGGACCATAGTGACTTCAGTTAGCGGTGACGACATCGGTTTCACCACTGACCGTTGGTTCCGCAGTATCAGCTGTTTCTACATACAGTAGATTTGCAAGGTAAGGTGCTATCCAAACTGCGCTGACTATGCTAGCAAGGGCGTGAATAGCGTCAAACGGTAGACCATTTAACAAATAAATTCCGAAATCTGAAAATGTTGCTAAACTTCCTATTACCGATAATGAGACCCACCAACCAAAGAGAACGGATGCAAATACTGATGCTATGACTAGACGCTTCATGTTTACTTGATGGTCATCGAGTAGTTTGAGTCTGGATCCTGCAAATGCTATTGCCGCCCATCCAGTTGCTTGGAACAAGGTCCACAGACCGTGAGATAATATTAGATTAGAGACCATAGTTGCCATTACGGCGAATGCCATACCTCTCCTTGCTCCCAGTGATGCTCCCATGACTAGACACATGAGTGTCAGCGGTTGGACGTTTGGAAATGGTTCGAGTAAAACCCGGCTTGCTGCTGCTGCTGCGGTAATGCTTGTTAGAACAAGGATTTCCCGCTTAGCGGATTCAGTTGGTCGACACAATAAGAAGAAAGAAAATGTGATTAGAAACACATTCAAAATCAACATTTCCACAGGGCCCAAAACAGTTCCGTGGACCCCGTCGGTCATTACCATGTATCAAGCCTAGAGGGTTCAAGATTTCAACTTCACGCTGCAGACCATCTAACAACCGAGTCTTCTTCTACCTCAGCAGAAGAAATTCCAACCTGAGTTCTTTCGCCGTCAATAGTGAATTCCCAGCCTTCAAGTTCTTGACCGTTAATCGAAACGACCATTTCTCCTAAACTGTAGGATTTCTTTTCGATATCAATCCCGAGTTCGCCGGCAGCAGCATCAGTCAGGTCATCCACATTCTCATATCCTGATAGCCCTCCTATCGCATATTCGCCTTCAGGTAATTCAAACACAACAACTTGTGTGCCTTGCCAATCATTTGGCCACTCTTCATTCCAATCTCCAGGGGTTTCGGATAATTTACTGACTTCTTCAGACCATTGTTCGGACAACAAAGGTAGAGCGGAAATTGCAATTACCAAGGCTAACAAAACTCCTAATTTAATCGTTAAATCACGATTTGATTTTGAATAGGAATACAATGTTCCGAACAGCAATCCAACTACGACAAAATGAACCGGTTTCACTTGGAAGGATGATTCCTTCATTGAATTATCGTCATCCTCGTTGCCATGATCTGTTTGGTCTTCCTTTCCGCTAATTACCATTAAAATGCCTGCATCATTTCCAAGTGCCATTTCCCCATTACTTCCAAATGCAACACCTGCGGTTGTATATGTATCATGATTGGTTGAATAAATCATAATTTGTTGGCCAGGTATTCCTGAGCCCCAACCTCCATTTGGAGTATTGATAGGGAACCAAACGCTGAAATTTCCTTCCAAATTCTGATGTGTTATTTCCCCATTACTGTGGAAATTTGACCTTCCTTCAAACGTACAGTTGATTGAACATCTCCAACTAAAGAGACTATCACTAGTAGCAAAGAAAATCTGTTCGCCAACCTGCAAAGGGATCGCAGGGGATGTGCCCTCTTGGGATAATAAGAAGTCGTCTAGGTAAATTTCTGAACCTTGACTTGTTTGCAAATGTATTACGATACCTGCGGATGTTTTTATCGGCGGGTGGCGAATCATCCCCTCACCGATTGAGAGATTTGTTACGTCACCAGTTTTTGAGATAATATTGAGCACTCCTTCCTCATTTCCAATCAAGTAACTATCATTGGTTACTGTTACACCATTTCTCCAACCCAACTGTGGTAAATCGATTCGCAGATTTTGTTCACCATCGCTCAAACAATATCTGGAGAGACCTTGCCGTGTTGGAACGACTAGGTTGTCCTCATCTACTGCCATCTTTCCTGTAATTCCCCAAGTCACTACTTCTGTTTCTGCTTCCCAAACTAAACTTCCATCTGTGGAATTAAGAGCTGTAACCTTTCCGTCTGTCCACCCTACAATTACCATATCAGACCAATTTCCACAATCTCCACTACCTTGCGAAACATGTAACAATGGACTCATGTCATGATTGGTTGAATTTGGATTAATGAATCTCCAATTTTCAACACCGCTAATTGTGTCAAATGAGTAAACATGAGGTCTTTCTTCACCTGTCCAAAAACCCGAAGTACGAACTATTACTTGGTCGCCAACAAAGATTGGTTTGGTTGAGATATATCCATTTTCTAGGTCGATTTCCCAATCGCTTTCTATCGTATTTTGAGCACTAGATTGTGGAATAAACAGGCATAGAATCAAGCAAAATACAGCAAGTATTCGCTTCATCAAACATGCCTCATGATTTCTTCTCGTAAAAGTGCGCTAACCTGTTTTCCATCTGCAGCGCCACCACATTCTTTCATCACTAATCCCATCAATGGGCCCATAGCGCCCATTCCTCTTTCCTTGACAAAATCAAGGCGGTCGGCAACAACCTTCGCTACAACATCGGCTAAATCACTTGCATCAGCAGGTTTTAGCCCTAAGTTTTCGGCTGTTGAAGATAATTGGGCCATGCTTGGATTCTGCCCTTCAAATTCTTTGAGAAGAGAGACCATACCTTCGCGAGTCACATGGCCTTCCTCTTTTGCAGCTAAGACTAATGCCATTAGGCCAATGTCGCCCTCGTTCTCCAATAGCATTGTCGCCCATGCTTTCTGTGGCAAACCCTGTGAATGGGAAATGAAATCATCATCTAATTCCCTAGATAACAACTGATTTTGTTGGTCGACGCTGATTTCGTATTCACTCAGTCTTTGTTTTCTTTCATCTTGAGTCATTGGTAATTTATCCATGATGTTTTTCCAACGTTCTTTTGTGATGACCAAAGGCGGTATATCGGTCTCAGGATACATCCTTGCTCCCCCAGGAAGTGGCCTCATAGGAGTTGTAGTACCGTCTTCTGGAGATCCTTTTCGAATCACAACATTCCTGACCTCCTGTGGAATTCTATCAAATGCAAGTCGCGCCCTATTCAATACACTCTCTAGCGCCAGTTCTGCTTGCCATTTTGGAGCAAGACATAGTACAAAAGCATCGACTCCGTTCAGAGCATCCCTTGTAGCATCAACATATTCTTGCCCAATTCCGTATGCTGGTAATTCGTCAGAATGGTATACCCCAGCAACCCCTGCTAATTTCGCAGCACCGGCGAGTTCTCTGCCTAAACGTGGTAGTTGGGCACCATCTGTATCGAATTCTTTGGTCCCAATTAATCCATTAAATCCTGGAAGTGGGAGCGCAAGCATCACTGATTTTGATTCTAGACCCTGTTTGACTCTCTTTGCATCACATGAGGAAAATTGAGATGAGACATCTACTAAATTTAGGGGGAGGATTTTTTCAACCTCTCCACTAATTGAAGGGGATTCTTCTCTTCTATCACTAGAGAGTGCTGGTAATCCATGTGATGACCTGAGTTTATTGGCTAGTCTGTAGAAATGAAGTTGCCTAGCCATTTCACATCTGATGATTTTTGGAATCCATTCTAGGTCTTGACATCCCTTAATTTCAACCCTGTCGCCACACATTATTGAGACGTTCAAATCTTGACGAATGCTTCCTAGGCCTCTTCTTACTCGTCGAGTATCTCTCAATGTTCTACCTAATGCGATGGAGGTTTGTTTGGCATGGTCAGGCGTTTTTACGTCCGGCGCTGTTGCGATTTCAATCAGTGGTATCCCTAAACGATCTAGATTCCATGTTACAACTTCGCCATTAGGAGTCAACTCGCTATCCAACTTACGAGCACTATCCTCTTCTAGGCACAGAACATCAATTCCAACAGGGCCTCCTTCTGTATGTAGTGTACCATCAGTTGCCACAAGTGTAGTACGTTGAAAACCACTAGTATTCGAGCCGTCTACAACTGTTTTTCTCATAGTCTGAAGCAGAGGAGCAGGCCGTGCATTTAGCATTCCTGAAACTGTAAGAGAGATATCCAAAGCATCATCATCATGCGGCAGCGGTGGTTGCTCGTCTAATTCAATAAGTCCAGCATTGGGTGCTTGACAGTACACGAAAGAGCGATTACGTCTCGCTTCAAACCTCGCTGCAACATCGACTGCTCCGCCCTCTCCACTTGAAGACCTCAATTTACGGTAATAGCGCTGCCAATTATCGGGTAGTGTTTCGATTGTTATGTCATGAAGTTCTCCTGGCTGGCGTGAATGTAATTTCCCGGTTGCCAATTGTTGGTGGACTTCAATTCCGCACATGAAACCGAGACTTTCTGGGTCTAAGGATGCAGGATTAGCCACATCGCCTACAGGTTCCATGTTTTCACCTGAAATATCTCATTGATATGATTGCATCGTTTCATGCCGGAGCTAAGGTGTCGTACAACGGACGGAATAGTCTCCCGTCGGTACACATAGCCTCGATAATATCCTCAGCCGCATCTCTAGCAATATCGAGTCTAGCAGCCTCGTTGAAAACGTCATTTAGCGGCACTGGCTGTCCACCAGTGTCTAGATGTATTCTCCTTACAATTTCTAGGATTGTTCTTTCGCGATTTCTTGTCGTTGCTTTCTTCCCGGATTGAAGTGTTGTTTCATCGAAGTTTTCACCCATCAACTCGTGCCTCCAGAATCTTGTCAACCTAACCGACCTTTCGGCATCTTCTATTGTTGCAATATTGGATAATCTAACCCTTGCAGAGGCTTGTGCTAATCGATACAAACCTTCAATGGCTCTTGCTGAAATTGCGATTGAATCGTGAGACTCTCCACCCTTTCTTCTTGTTTCAACATAGAAGTCTCTCAGTGCATCTCTCGCCTCATCGGTTAGTCTTGGATGAACGGTTCTTTTTGCCAAAGCCACGTATTTTCTTATCAGGTCTCGGTTCACAATACCTTCTTTATTGTCTAAACCGTCTTGACGTGCTGCTTTTGCTGGGTCAACTTCGCTACCCTGCTCGATTAAAATTTCTGGTGTTGATTCCGCTCTATTGCTCATGATATGATTTGCAATCAGTGAATCATGTTCAGCAGCAGGTTGGTCGGTGAGCAACCATATTACGTCAAATCTTGAGATTAGGGCTGGTTTGAGATTTATTTGCTGGGTAAATGGAACCTCGGATACAGCTTGGAATCGTCCTGCTTTAGGGTTGGCTGCAGCCAATATAGCACACCTTGTGGAAAGAGTTGCGTTGATTCCAGCCTTTGATACCGAGATTCTTTGTTGTTCCATTGCTTCGTGCATCGAAGACCTATCGTTTTCATTCATTTTATCGAATTCATCGATTGCTGCGAGTCCAAGGTCGGCTAAAGCAAGCGCACCTGCCTCAAGAGTCCATCTACCATCTGCTGCTGAATCCTGAACTGCAGCAGCGGTCAAACCCGCTGCTGAAGCAGACATACCTGACGTGAAGCGACCACGAGGAGAAATTTGAGCCATGTATGACAATAATTGCGACTTTGCAACACCAGGATCTCCCATCAGCAGGATGTGAATATCGCCACGAAGTCTAGTTCCATCTTTTGCTTTGGAGGCAACGCCACCAAATAATTGCAACATCAGTGACTCTTTTTGGCGAGTCATTCCAAAAATAGACGGGGCAATAGACCTAGTTAGCACATCATGGATGTCCTCTCTTCTTGCTAATTCCTTGATTTCCCTTTCTTCTTCTTCCGAAATCTGAATTTCCTCAAGCGGAATATTTTCTCTCTGAATACTGTGGATTCTCATAAAAATATCAAAAATAGGTGTATCTTTTCCTGACTTTCTTTGGGACCTTACAAACAGCATTCCGTTTGCAGTAACTCTGTCACCTGGATTCAGTTTTCCAGCCAAGTCATGCTCCGCAATACAAAGTATTCTTTCAGGCTGTACGCCGCCACGAAGGTTTTCTGGAGGTTCTTGTAACTCGATGAATTGAGTATCAATTAGAATCGAATCTTCCACTTTTTGATGGAATTTCGTTTGGTTTCTCTTTCTTCCACATCCGCCGTCGATTTCGAAACATTCGACCGGTTCAACCAACTCTTGTTCGTTGGGTTGGTTGACCCTACTTTGATGGCCACAAGCTGCACAAACGAACACTCCTTCGTAGGTTCTTGGCAGGACTTTTCCAATCTTTGTAGCTATGGCTTCAACCGAAATCATTGAACCCAAATCTTCACTCCTTAATTGGCGAACTTTTCTATCAGAATCTGGAGGTAATTCGATAATCCGTACGAAGGAAACAATCCTCGGGGATCCTGCTTCAGCAAGTAATTGCCTGAGAGCCTGATTGGCTGCCTGTGTATTGTTCTCCGGCTCTTCAATTATTGAGCGAGCGAAATCTGGATCGAAGGATTCAATGTCACGATATGAAACTTCAAGAGATTGGACATCTGGCCAACTAACCTGCAAACTGTGTATCGCTTCACTGTAGGTGTCAAGAAGCAATGTTCTCCATCTCGCTGGCAAATCAAATTCTTGGATAGTCAAGCCAAAACCCCCAACCGGACATCTGCAGCCGTTGTCGAATGCATATAATCATTCACATTGAACTCTTCTTCCCCTTTATTTCCACTGGAATATAACCGCATCATTCAACCTCCAAAGGCTTCCATTGGAATACCGCCAAACACATTTCCTTGAAGCCCATCGCCGGTTCATGCCGGAGCACTCTTTTGAACCCATCAGAGGAATTTTGGAGAGATTTTCTTTTTCCTCAGAAAAATTAGAAAATCGCCTGGGTGATCCTATGGAAAGGGAAGTCTTGGTGCATATTCCCCCTGGTAAAACAGGCCCTATGCCTTGTATAATTTATCTGGCACCATTTACAGGAACTGGTTTTGCTAGAGCAAATTGGCGTGCCTTTGGTGAAACACTACCGCAACGACATGAAAGATTGGTCAGAGAGGGAAAAATGACTCCATCGATTCTCGTAATGCCTGACACCTTCACAAGTATGGGTGGCAACCAATTTGTGGATTCTGAAATAATGGGTAACTGGGGAAGTTGGTTACGCGATGATTTGCGTAATGAATTGAACAATAGATATGACATTACAGGGTTTGGGCTAGTAGGTAAATCAAGTGGAGGATATGGAGCGATTGTCAGAGGTATGAAAGATGATTGCTGGAAAGCAATTGCGTGCCACTCAGGAGATTGCGGGTTCGAATTATTATTTGGAATAGAAATGGCTTCCACGCTGACTGAAATAGCTCCCTATGGCGATGAAAATGGTTTCCTTGATTATATCAGAAATACATCTTCGATGAAGAGTGATGATTTCCATACTTTGATGATTTTAGCAATGGCTGCAACCTACAGTGACGGAACTTTGCCAGTGGATTCCAACTGCAAATTTGATGATGAAAAGTGGGGCCAGTGGCTAGATTGGGACCCTCTAAAATTAATCGAAAAGTACCAAAATTTGCCACCATGTTGGGTAGACGTCGGAGACAAAGACCAGTACAATATACAGTACGGACTGAGAGAACTTCACTCCCGTATGAATGAGTTAGGAATCCCTCATGAATGGGAAGAATTTCCAGGTACACATAGTGGAATAGACCATCGATTAGACCTCTCTTTGCCTTGGCTATCTTCTCAGATTGAATCGGCATCATGATGAGAGTGGCGCGTTTGGGTGATGTCATGGCAGAAGAGTTGAACTACGCTGGAAGTGGCGTAGATATCGACCTAGAAGGTAATGCTGTAGGCGCTTTAGTCGGCGCATTATCCCGCTCTGTCCGAAAGTCAGGAACACCTGGCGCACCTGTTGATTTACCCGGTGGATTTGGTGGACTGGTCGAGTTTGGTGATAATTACCTAGCATTAGCTACTGACGGGGTAGGTTCCAAATTATCCATCGCTACAAAGTTGGGGCAATGGGCAGGAGTAGGTATCGACTGCATGGCGATGAACGTCAACGACTTGCTTTGTGTTGGTGCTGAACCGATTGCGTTTGTAGATTACATCGCAGTACCAAAGCCCGACCCTGAGATTCATGCAGCACTAGGTGCAAGCCTAGCAGAAGCATGTAGAAGGGCTAGAGTTACATTAGCTGGGGGAGAAACTGCAAGCCTTCCAGGAATTGTAACAGAACTGGATTTATCAGGAACTGCTCTTGGTTGGCTACCGAAAGGTGCAGAAATCACCGGTGCTAATCTAAAAGAAGGGGATGTACTGATTGGAATGCCATCGTCAGGTGTTCATTCAAATGGATACTCTTTGGTCAGGAATGTGATATCGCACTGTGGTGCAAGTTGGGAAGATGCTGCTTCATTTGATGTAGATGAAAGTAGAATTGAGAGGTTCAATGAGGGAGATATCACTCTTGGTGAAATATTCTTGAACCCGACTAGAATTTACTGTGATCCTGTTGTAGATTTGATTCAGGATGGCCCGTGTGCTTCTAGCTTTATTCACGGCATTTGCCACGTTACAGGCGGTGGTCTATCCAATCTTTTGCGGCTTCATGACTCATTGGGATGGCACATCAGTGACCCGTTACCTGTCCTACCTGAATTCAAATGGATTCAAGAAAATGGAAACGTGAACGACAGAGAAATGTATAGAACATTCAACATGGGATGTGGCATGATAATCGCAGTCGATTCAAACGTTGCAGAGGATATCATTGAATGGCTTTCCGAAAAAATGCCCGGATGTGCTATAATTGGAAAAGTCGTAGATAATGGAAGAAAGGTTACTCATTCTAATCCAAATGTTGTCTTTGAGCATTATTGAGGTCTAAAAATGGAACCAGAAGGCTGGCCTGGTCATATATGGTTAGAAGGTAGAACATCTGTTCACCTGAAAGACCACCAAATGCGACCATCCCATATGCCTAGAGGTCCTGCTGCAAAGACAGGCGAAGGGTTTCTCAATCCAGCAATGGCTCCTGCTAGAACACGTTCTGTAATGCTTTTAGCTGATGCTATTGAGAATAATTGGTTAGTTCCTGAGGAGAAAATTATCAGGGTACTAGATGCTCTTTGTGCAACAGGAGTTAGGCCAAGGCGCTGGCGTAAGGAAGTACCAAGACAAGACAGGCTAAGGATTACTGCAAATGATTTAGATTCAGATGCTCTTTCTTGGGGAATGAAATCTCATGAAACTCATCCGCTAAATGATGGAATTCATTGGATTCCAGAACCAAGTAGATTTGAGGCAAAACCGAAAGATTCGGTGAAAGATGGAATTCAATGGATAAACGGGGATGCAAAGAAATTGATGGTTGAAGCCCCGTTCCAATGGATTGATTTGGATCCGTTTGGCTCTCCAGTTAGTTTCCTTGATACTGCCATTCAATCAATTTCAAGAATTGGAGTATTGGAGGTCACCGCTACCGATACCGCAGCGTTGTGTGGTTCAGCAAAAACAAGTGCATCTAGAAGGTATGGTTCGGTAGGAATAACGGATGCTTACATGCACGATGATGCTACAAGAATTCTGTTAGGAGTGATTGCAAGAATCGCTGCGATGCATGACAAATCTATGCATCCAATTCTTTCGCTATTCGATGGCCACCACGTAAGAGTTAGTGTCCTATTACGCAAATCAAAGGAAGTTGCTTCAAATTGGAATGAACATATTGGATATAGGATTAGGTCAAGTCCCTACCACTTCGCTTCGCAGCCCTCGGGAGAATTCTCCGGACCGATGTGGACCGGCCCATTATTCGATTGCGATATCGCTGGAAGGATGACTGTAGAAAGAGCAATTCAGTTGTGTGCTGGAAAAGAAGAAGACTACCCTGATGATTGGACTGATTACGATATTGAACATTCCAAGCGAGAAATCGAAAGGAGCGTTCGTCACATTTCTGATTCTGCTGAACTATTGTCTGGAAAACATCTGTTAGTTCCAATAGATAGTTTGGGAATCGCTGCTGGAATCGGACAAATTCCTTCAATGAAGAAACTGAAAGCAGGCTTAGAAGATAGAGGTTTCAAAATGGCACAATGCCACATGCCTGAGCCAATGTTTGCAACAGATGCAGATTGGGATACGGTAATCGATGTTGCTAAATCAGCCAAATGATGGATCAATTTCATCATCAGGCGCAGGCAACATAGTTTGAGAATTTTCGAATACTTCTCTAACACTATCCTCGATTTTCCTTGCATCTTCCAACAGAGATGAGAGTGGGATATCAATTCCTGTCAAATCCGTAACCGCTTCTATTGCAAGAGCTGCGGCCCTAGCATCTGGATACATTGGATTACAGTCTGCTAAGATTGCCGTAACATCAAGACCAAGTCTATCTCCTTCTGCGATAAGATAACCTGCTATACCTGCAACAATCCCTTGCTTTACCGGTTCAATTCCTGCCTTCTTCAAACGGTCTCTTCCTGTTGGCAGAGAACTCACACCGTACAAGGAATCTTCTCTATCATCCATATTCTCTCTCGCTACACCGTCTATGACGATAAGTCTGTCAAAACCTCCTTTGGTAAACCAATCAAGAACCGTATTTGCGAATAATACATCGCGTTCTGGACCAAATCGGACTTCTGCAGTGAAAACGCCAACTCCGTCTCCCTGATATACTCTAACTGGATGCTTTGGTACTTCATGGTGGACTAGAGCCATGGCTGGGAAATCAGGATTGAGAACCGTGCCTAACTGGTTCAATTTCAGTTGACTGATGACGTGTGAAGCCGCAATAACTCCAACCATGCCAACAGTAGAAAATCCGCAAATAGCTACCCCGCTGGTTGTAGGGTCTGCGTCTTGATGTAACACCAAGTCGTATGTTGCTTGACCCGCCATGCTACCGCCTCTTGTTCACTCATTGAAAGTGGTTACTAAATCTCTACTCTGTAAACTCAGCCCAATCGTCCTGGCCAGGTTCTCTGAACCACCAAACTCCGACTTCATCCTCATACCATTCTGTTCCGTGTTCATCAACAGTAATTCCAGTATCTTCTTCGCTAGATTCGTCGTACTCTGAATATTCGTCTTCTGTAGATTCGGCGACGGTATCTTCTGAATACTCCTCGTAATCCTCTTCGAATTCATTGATTACATCTGGCCTATCCGGCGTTTCGTCAACAATTGTTTTGTCTTCGAATTCATCCAAAGCAACCCCCACTGGTAGTGGCTTGGATGCGCGAGTCTGAGCTTCTACCTCTGGCTCTAGGTCCAAATCGTCTTCGTCCCAATCCTCAAAATCACTATTTCGCATTCGCAAGACGATGAAAACCGCTAGCCCGATGACCGCAACTCCTCCAACTCCACCAAGGATCAACATCGTATTATCAGATGAGGATTCATCTTTTGTGTTGGTTGTTTGATTGGTATTGTTCTCTTCTGGATTCGGATCTATTGTGATTTCTTCTTCAATCAAGTTCCACGTGATTTCGAATGTTTGCGGCTTGTCACCAACGCTGGTGTAATTTGTTGGACCCTGTCTCAAATCGATTTGGATCAGGCCCGTTAACAAGCCACTCGCCTCTAGGTCTTGGACAATGTCAACGCGTATTTCCAAATTCTTGCTTTCAAATTCTGTAAGGACAAAATCTCCCTGGCCTGCTTTTGGTTCGAATAAAATGTAATCCGACCATTGAGACCAGCCGTCGGCTTCTAATGAAATATCGACCGAGTAATTATTCGGATTTGTAATAGTACAATCTAATTCTTGGTCTGTTGAAGGATCTATTACAACACTACCACAGTCAATAGTGACATCCAGCATAGTATCTGGAGACCAAGGAGTATTGTCTGTTTCATTACCATCGGTGTTATTCTCCTCGACCGTACTGCCGTATGGAACAAGCTGTATTTCTAGCGAATTTGTTCCTGCGTTTACCCAAGACGGGCTAGTCAAATTGATGAATAGCACGCCTGATTCATTGAACGAAACAATGAATTGATCGAAGCCGTTATCGATAACACCATTGCCTGAATTCTGATTTCCTGTGGTTGAATTGAAAGCAACCCATGTGTAAGCAGTTCCGTTCAACAAGTCTTGTTGAACAGGATTTATTGCATTCAAATCAACCCTAACGCTTGTTTCATTCTCCCAGTCAAGTTCGTAGAAATCCTCAGGAGATGAGAGGTCTGCTGCAACTGTAACAAATGTAGTTGCTGTGGTAGTTGCTGATGCTAGCGGCCTGTTCTGTTCATCTCCAGAATCGCCACTGTAATTTGCATAGAAAGTTACATCGCCGCTAATTTCTGCAGCGAATGAAACCAATTCTGAGAAATTTGAAAGAAGTATCGAATCCCAACTTGTGGCGATAGGATATGTTCCTGACGATGTTACCATTGTGATTACAATGTCTCCTGGTGGAGTTACCTGAACTCCATCAATTTCCGCTGTTATTTCTAGACTAAACGGAGATGACAGAGAGGTTTGGGTAGATACTGTCAATTCCAAATTGACATTGTTTGGTTCATCATTTCTCGGATATGTTGGTCCAACAGAAATTACATTCTCGGTCTTATTTCCATATTGGTCTACGGCAACGACTGCAGCCCAATATTCCTGTCCGTCTACTAACCCCGACAATAATGTAGAGTTTTCAGAAGAGGATACATTGCCGAATGCTGTGAGGCCGGCTATACTGTTGAAGGTTGAGTTTTCCAAATATATTTCATATTCCGTAAACTCCTCCTCTGAATGGTTCCAACTTAGTTCAAGGACGCCACCTTGGTCAGAGGATACATCGTTCAACCTGAGACCATTAATCGCTGAAGGTGGCGATGGATAAGGAACTGTAACCTGTAAAGGCTCGGACAGGTTTGATGCTATTCCGAATTGATGCGTTGACCGTACTAGATACCAATATGTAGAACCTACAGTAACATTTGAGTCAATTGTCTCATTGAAGAACGACCAATTGTATACGTTCATTAAGTCAACAGATTCACTTGCAGATTCTAATCTGAATATTTCGAATTCAATAAAATCTAATCCAAAATCAATAGTATCATTCCACTTGAACTCCACCATATCAGGGGTTGCAGTAACAAGGGAAAGTACCGGAGTTAGTGGTATTGCTAGATTCGGCGCACCTGGTACGGTTACAGCGTAGAAATTAGTCAAAGAAATATTTCCAGCCTTAGTTGAGTTTACCGGAATATCGATAGTAAAGTTGCCAATACCGCCTGTCATTTGTTGATTTAGCGAGTTAGTGAGATTGCCTATAAGGTGAGGGTTTATGTCGACTAAGAAATTACAATCATACCCAATATCAAGTTCTGAATAATTAAATTCTCCATTGCCTGATGCTTTAACGTTCATTGAAAAATTAATCATCGATATACCATAGCCATCTATACTGGTTGGAAGTGAAGTGATAATTTGCAATAAGTCGTCTCTGATTCCGTCTGCATCATCGGTCATTACCAATGGATCAAGGCCATTGCTTGAATCGCCAGCATACCCAGTTCTACTCATTTCTGGGTTGCCGTCGCCGTCGGCATCGAGCTCAATGCTGTGCCATCCTCCGATAAACACGCCTTTTGAATTCTCACCAGCGGATACTATGTGTTCAACAACACCATCACCATCCATGTCCATGGTGATTATCGATGTTGGTATCGACCATGGTTCCAAAACTATCATCGAAGGGGAAGATATAGCAGAGGAATTTATCTCACGAAGAGAAATATTCCCCTCTAACGTTGATGCTGTTCCATCTGAAAAACCAGGGACTGGAGTCATCAAATCCAAATCTCCGTCGTTGTCAAAATCAGCAATTGTTGAGTTAATCATGGATATTTGGTTTTGAGTTAAGTTCACATCCCAACCAGAGCCATCGTTTATTCTGAATGCATATCCTTGATCGTTACTACCCACGATGTCAATATCTCCATCGCCATCCAAATCCGTCAGTATCTCATCTCTTGAAATATCATCAAACGATGTAATTGGCCCTGCCCATGCTCCCGATACTGTGTTCCATAACGTCCAGTGGCCGGTATTATCCATAACTAGAGCGGATTCTGTTCCATTCGAAAAGAAATCACCTACGTGTAGTGAAATCAAATAAGCAGGCATGCCAATCGTGCCATTACCATTGACAAGCGATGATACTGCAGAAGAGAGCCCTGATGTTGTGTTATTCCAACTGAAATACGATAGAGTTCCGCCAGACGTTACCGTGATAATTTCATCACTACCATCCGCATTAATATCTCCAACTTTCGCGCTCGACAAGCCAGCCGCAACCGAAGCATTCTGTACAGGGTCAAAAGATGTGCCATTTGCTAAGTGGATGCATGCGTTTCCTGATGTATCTGAAAATGCGATAATATCTTCATCGCCATCTCCATTCAAGTCTCCAACCTGTATTGAAGTTGCATTATCACATGTCTGAATTTGTGCAGATATTGAAATCCCAGTGTTTACGTCCCAATCAGCATAAACGATGAACGTAGAGTTGTTTGAATGAATATCAGACAAAAACATTGGTTCTGGATTACTGTCATTGTCAATGTCAGTCTCGATTACATCCTGATGAGTACCGATAGCGAAAAAGCCTCCACCAGATTCTGGTGAGAATGCAACATCTAAATTCGAGGTTTGAATTGTGGCAGCAGAAGGCAATAGATAACCCGGAGTTGATGAGTTTCCTGCCGTTACTGGAGAGATATACCAATTGTTACCATCATAGAATTCATTCTGATGGCCGATGTCACCATATCCTGTTTCTGTGAATTCCCATTCGAAAATCCCATCTTCGCCGATATCAACCCAAACTTCCCCGGGACTCTCTTCTCCAGAATCGATGCTGACTTCAAATCCGGATGCCACAAATGTGACGTTTCTTGGAACCTCTATTGATGAGCTATTGTTTGTCACATCTCCTTGTAATTTTACATCTACTGTGGCGAATCCGCCAGTAAATGTATCGAAGCTTAATGACTCATTAGATGCCATGACAAGTCCGATTGGAGCGCATGACGTAACCATGAGTATTGCAAGTAAAATTGGGGACATGCGTTTCATAAAATCACCCGTGCTGGTGGTTGAACATGTCGCCCCTTCATGTGTCTTGCCCATGAAATTGTAGTATGTTTGGGTTTTGAATTGGTGTTATTTTGCACCGCAATGTTATTTTTTGTTTTATTTCCATTACATTATTTTAGTAGTGTTAAACAGGCTTTTATTACACAAGTTCAGTGTCTCATAAACGAAACGGCTCTTTTTGTTATGTGGTGCCCATTACAATAGAAAGTGGAAAGTCGCAATAATTGGGGAGATAATATGGAAGAAGAAGCCAAGGTTCTAATCAGAGCAGGAGATGTAGAAATAGATATCTCTGGCGCACAAAACAGCGTTGATGAAAGGCTAATCAGGATCAAAGAAGATGATACTTGGTCAATCGCACTTTCTAGAATCAGAAATGCAAGAGAGCGTGCGATAGAGGCGGCGGTCGATGCAGCAAGAGACGCAGGCTTGCCCGAGAGGGGCTCAGCATTTCGCGCTCTGATTGAAAACTGCAGCTTGATTAGGAAGCCGGATCAAGTACTGGGCGCAATCCAATACCTCAGGGACGTCGAAGGTGTGAATGACAGCCCACCAAGAGTCATTGACCAATTATTCGAAGACGCAGGCTTAGAGCCGCCAGGCAACCTCTCCTTGTACCTCAACAGACTTAGAGAAAGAGGGTTCCTAGTCACTCCTCCTTCTGCAAAGGAGAAAAACCGATACGCAATAATCACTCCCGAGGGAAGGGCGCACTTGGACAAGCGCAGCCGATATTGAGGTGGAAAAATGGTCATGTCGGGCAGCAGCACCGACAGAGAAGAGGAGCCTTTGGATTGGTCTTTCCAAAATCATGCTGGAGAGTTACTGAGAAGAGGAAACCACCCTCGTTCAAATTTCAAAAGATGCATCTTGGACAATGCAGATTTGACAGAAGGGAATTACACCGATTCGAATTTCAATCGTGCATCCATGGTCGAAGCAGACCTAATGAAATCTGCATTCGATAACTGCGATTTCCGCGGTGCTGATTTACGAAAAGCAAGATTAAACCTTTCAAATTTCAGAAACTGTTCTTTCGAAGGTGCCGACATACGTGGCATTAGAGGTAGATACGCAATTTGGCAAGGCAGTGATTGGTGGAATGCAAAGCTCGATGACGATTTAGCAAAGGTTCTGGCCAAGAAATGGCCCAAGCCCGAGGATGCTTGAAGAACTCCTTCCCTTACGCAGAAACATGGCAGTTCAATTATCCCGGCGTGTTGATTTTCCAATGCTGGATATGGCAGGCATTGCATTCTATCCTAGAATTTTTGACCTTGCTCACAGGTTCTTCGAAGAATCATGGCAAGAGATTTGTGGAGTTGGATATCCAGAGATTTTGAATGATATGAAACTAGGATTTCCTGTTGTGAATGTTCAATCTCAATTTCACGCTCCATTTAGGTATGGAGATACTGTAACAGCAACGATATGGATATCGAAAGTTGGAGTAACATCATGCACTTGGCAATATGAATTTCACAACCAAAATGGTGACCTTTTATGGTCAAGTGAACAAGTTACTGTTTGTGTAAGTATGGAGAATATGGAATCATTACCAATTCCCAATACACTAAGAATGGGTTTGGAGGGATGTACCAATGAGTGATGAAATTTCAATTCGAATGAAGGATGATGATGGCCCAATCCCACCTGCCTCATTATTCGCTCCTAGGCCAGACAAAAAAGGGCCAAAGACAATTGCAATACTGCTGGTTATGGGTTCGATTTTGATGATCCTTGTAGGTTGGGGTGATTTCAAAAATTCAATGGCAGAAGATTTCCCTGAAGCAGATTTGGATGCGATTCTTGGGAATTATCAAAATCAGGACATCAACATCACAGCAGAAGAATACCAAGATTACCACGACAAAGTTCGTGATGATGGAGCATATTCTGTTCGCGGATATTCGTTGATGTTAGGTGGTATTCTCGTGCTAGTAGGAGGAATTCTTCTATTCCGTCTAAACAAATTGGGAGTTAAATTGTCTCTTCTAGGCTCGACAATTGGATTATTTGGTGGGTTTGGAGGAACCTGGATGATGACAAATGTATCATCTGAACTGTTACCACAAGAAGTCACGACGGTTACCGAACTTATGTCATATCTATGCGGTGTTTGCATGCTGATTTGTGTTGCAATGTCTGCCCTGCCAATTCTGAATGCTTCTGCAAGAGCGGCCTTGAATGAAAGTGTCGAACTCGTAAACGAAGAAGAGTAAAAAGCGGCCCCGCCACTACTTTAGTGCCTGCCCGAAAGTGCGTTGGCCAATGCTATCTGAAATCAATTGGCGGCCCCACCGCGATTCGAACACGGGTTCGTGGCTCCGCAAGCCACTGTGATATCCAGGCTACACTATGGGGCCAGTGTA
>WTIA01000073.1 GCA_011522915.1 Methanobacteriota archaeon | reverse complement strand
GCAATCCTTTGCCTCCGGGCTTCAAGAACCGCTTTACGGCTTTGATGAATATCTCGGCTTGGCCCGCTTGTGATACATCTTGAAGCAACCAGTCCACTTTGTTGGCAACCATTACTCCCCAGGCGGAGTGCTTTCTAGCATCGCCGAGTACCGGCACTAGACCAGGTCTTAGTGTTGCAAGGTGAACTAAATCTCTCAAGCAGCGCGGCGATAGGTCGACGGCGATTATTCTGCCACCTTTCTCATTGTTTGCTCCACAGACTTGGTCGTGAAGGTGAGAGATAGAGGTGCCGTGTCCTGCACCAAGGTAGAGACATGTGTCTCCTTCTTGTGGTAGCAATTCGTATTGAGTTTGTCTCGCCCTTGAAATTGCTGCACCAAGTTTTGAGCGAGTAGGGTCCCATCTGCGATATTCCACACCTCTGAACCTGCGCAATGATTCCCCATATTGCGAGTATTTTGGAACAGCGTTCAGCGTCCATATGGCTCTGCCGTCAAGCATTACTGCCCATGAAAGACGGCGTTTTTTTGCCACAAAATCACCTCTGTGGTGGTTTCGAGTTTTCATTGCGAATAACATCGACTCTTGCTGCTACGGCATCTACCGCTTCTTGACTCCAAACCTCGCCACCATATGCATCACAACGAGCTGCTATGCTCGCTTTTGCAGCAACTGTCCTGGCGATTTTACCTCGCACCCAACGAGGAGATCTAGAAATCCAAGGGTGCATGAAAATGTGGCCGTGCTTTGGTGATGGAGCACCTGTTTTGAGATGATTGAAAAACGCCTTTTCCGCCCCTAAAATTTGCATTGTGCCAGCAGGCAGTCTTGCGAGCCTCGCCCTACCGTGTGCTTCAACACACAACCTTGCTGCTAGAATCGGGCCTAGAAGTGCCGATAGTGAAGGAAGGTGATCGCTTGCCAATTCTCTAACGACGTCCTCCATTTTGTCGAGGCGAGATTTGATTTCTCTGACGCTAGTTGCCCAGTCTTTCAGGCTTATCCACTCAGATTCGGTTGGCCCTTCAGGAGGCATCCCTATGCCGAGTATTTCTGCTAGTTGTTCGAGATCGGATGAATCTACGACTTTTCGAGCAAGGCCACTCCTGTCGCGCTCGAACCTAGCTTCAGGAAGGAAAAGGCCAACCCATTCAACGAGTCGTCCTTCGATTGTAACAAATGATGCGCGAAGTTCATCAGAAGCCTTGAGAATATGCTCTAGTCTTCTATCTGGGTCACCGGCAGCAGCATCCACTCCGCGCTTTGAAAGAAGTATAGCAGCCTTGTCTAGGTATTCCATTGCTTCGCTGCTTGGAAGAGGCCATTCAGCATCTGGTAGTTCGTCATCTCCATGAATCAACGGTATGGCGTCTGGAAACCTTTCGAGTAGCCTTTCTGCCTCAGGTGTTAATGCCTCATGAGCAATGATGTCCATGCGCGAGCACACGGCATTAGTATCGTGCCAACCATCCCATTCCTCAGAATCCAAAATATTGCCGTCTGAGTCTGCAACAGCGGCGGCTCGCCAATCATACCAAAGCCACATTATGGTAGTCCAAAAGTCCCCACTTGATGAAACAATTGCTATTTTTATAGAACAAATGTTGATATATTTCGTCTTCCAGTCTATTCCTATGTTCTGCCCGCAATGCGGTACGTTGGCATTCCCTACACCTACGGGAGATATCAATTGTACAAATTACAAATGTGGATATCAAGGACCTGCGAATTTGAAAGTCAAAGGAGCAGATGGCAAAGAAGTAGACCTTTCAAAAGTCACATCATCTTCAAAGGCAGAGACCCGTGTATACGAGGTTATCAAGGACTCTGATGAGATGAGAGGCGTACTTACAAAAGGCGATTACATGTGTCCAAAGTGTGACTGCGTTGAAGTATTCTCCTACCTCGAGCAAACCCGCTCATCTGATGAACCCGAGACCAGAATGTTAACCTGCAAAGAATGCGGTAACGGCTGGCGAGAATACTGATGTGATAATGCATGCAAATACGAGTTTTACTCGCTTGTTTATTGTTGCTCTTTCCGGGATGTTTTGCTGAAGACGAGGGCCCAGACTTCAATGGAAAGAGTCTGGGGAAAGTGGATGTTTACAAATTCACGTTGACAGATCAGAACCAGTCAGACTTCTCTCTTTCTGAATTGGAAGGTCAAACCGTTGTCCTCGCTTTTGTCTACACGCGCTGTGATGATGTTTGCCTTCTTATTGCAAACAATCTGAAAGTAGTGAAATCTGAACTAACCGAGGATGAATTGGAAAAGGTATCATTTGTTTCAGTTACAATCGATTGGAGACATGATTCACCAGAAGTTCTTGGTGATTGGGCACAAGACATGGGTCTAGATTGGCCACACCTTACCGACTGGAATTCAGATGAAATCCACAACACCTACGAGGAGTATGATGTAACTCCTTATGATGATGAAACCTACCAAGATATACATCTTCAGCCTGTGTACATTCTAGATACTAACTTGGATGGAAGGGTTGTTTGGTCTGAGTATGATTGGCCTATCGACCTATTTGTTGAGGATTTGAGAACAGTAATTGATTTGGAGTGATAAAATGAGAATACAAGCTCTACTATTGGCTTTGGTTCTGATGCTTCCCGGTTGCTTTTCCGACGAGGAGGAAATTACGTTCAAAGGCCGCGACCTAGGTGGTAGCGACACTTACAAATTCACACTAGAGGATGCGGAAGGGCCGCTTTGGAGTCTTGAGGAACAAGAGGGCAAAGTTGTGGTTATGGCGTTTATTTTCACCCGTTGTGACAACACATGTCCGGTAACAAGTCAGAACGTTAAGATGGTTAAAGAGACGCTAACTGAGGGCGAATTAGCCAAGACTAGTTTCGTTTCGATTACCGTGGACTGGAGACATGATTCACCCGAAAGGCTGAGAAATTACACCGCTGATTTCGGCTATGATTGGCCACATCTTACAGGGGCAAAGGAATACTTAGACCCGATTTATGAGAACTACGGTGTATTCCCATACGAAGAGGGAGATGATTCAGATGAAGGCTATACAGTTGCTCATCCCTCGCCAACCTATATTCTTGACACGGAAGGAAAAGGAAGGGTAGTGTGGTCTGATTACGACTTCCCAGTCGACTTATTCCTTGAAGATTTGAGGACAGTATTGGAGAACTACTGATTATTTCTGACACGAGCGGCACCAGAATGTTGAGCGGCCACCTTGCACAAGTCTCTCGATGATGCCTCCGCAATCACAGTCCTTTCCTTCCTTGTCATAAACCTTGAATTGGTGAATGAAATAACCCAGTGTGCCATCGACTCCTGCGAAATCCCTCAGAGACGAACCGCCAACTCTAATCGCTTCAGCTAGGATTTCCTTAATTTCAGCAACCAATACATCGCATTCCTTTTTCTTGACTTTATTGGAAATGCGAGTAGGTGAAATCTTTGCCCGATTCAATGCCTCACAGGCATAGATATTTCCAACGCCAACTACCACTTTTTGGTCGAGGATGCTGATTTTAACAGCGCTCTTTCTATTCTGTAACTTATCAAAGAGATCTTTCCCTGTCCACTCTTCTAGTGGTTCGGGGCCCAGGTGGTCGAGTAATTTGTGTGATGTTCCACTGAAAATGTCAAGCACTCCGAAACGTCTTGGGTCGTTGTAGACAGACATACTACCGTCGTCAAACAGAATCACAACGTGGTCATGCTTACCTTCACATTCACTTGCATCTAGAGTCCACTTACCACTCATTCCAAGGTGTGAAAGGAGAACGTCACCATTGTCTAGGTCAATTAAGAGGTATTTTGCGCGCCTGCGTATATCTTTCACTGTACGCCCAGTTAGGCGCTCAGCGAGTCCTTCTGGGAACGGAAACCTCAGGTTTTCACGACGTAAATCAACACCATCAATACGCTTTCCAATCCAAGATCTAGCCAGTCCTGTTCGGACCGTTTCAACCTCGGGTAGTTCTGGCATGTTCTCTTCCAAAGGATTAACCTCAATAGTATTGATTGTCAAAAAATAATAACTCACTTCACATCAAACAAGATATGGAAGAAGATGTTGAATCTGGAAATGGAAAAGTCAAATTTCCAAAGGAATGGTGCAGATTTCAACATCGACAACTGGCAAATAGATACAACATCATCCCGATGGAAGTAAAGGAGGCGAATTTTACAAAAAGACAGAGGGTTAGCCTATTCTTCACACACTTTAGCATTAGATTTACGAGGAAAATCGTAGTAATTTTTGCTGTAATTCTTGCAATAAACATAGTTTGGAAACAAATTATCAGTCGATACCAAATGATATCTAACCATTTATTGAATGAGTTAGAATTTGTTTTATGGACTGCGATGTTTATCGCTATCTTGCTTAATTTAAGCTCTAAATTTATACAAAACAGAGTCGTAAACGGCGACTATCTATTCAACGAAAATACAGTCTTGCTAATCAGTTGTGAATCATGTAAAAGGTCTGGTATAACCAAGGAGTTTGATATCTGCAGAGATTGCAACTCTCTAGGTTTTCACATTGGTAATTGGCAACAGGAAACCATTCTTGAGAAATTAAAAGAAAACCCAAGATGGGGTATGGATTGATTTAGTAAATCAACAGTTTAGCGGTTGACCATATCGCTAATCCAAACATCAGAAGTCCAGTAATTCGATTCATGAACTTTTGATTTCTCTCAATCTTGGATAACAGAACTGAGTTTGAAAGAACTAAGGCGACCAAAACATACCAGATTGTATCTATTGACATACCCATTATCGCAATGATCCATTTCGTGTCACTTGACATACCCGGTTCAAGGACTGAAGAGAGTACAGCGAGCATGAATACGGCGATTTTCGGATTAAGGAATGCGATGAAAAAGCCTTCTACAAAGCCTTCTCTATTGCCTCCGTCATGTTCTATTTTTTCTGAATCAGCATTGTATATCCCATATCCAAGATAAACCAAAAAGAAGATTCCAATCACTTGTAAAATAGTGAATAAAGTTGGCAATTCAGTCATGATGGTCACAAGGCCAAAAACAACAGCGGCCGCATAGAATCCGAAACCTAGACCATGCCCTACTGCGCAGGATAGGCCTCTGGTTCTGCCACCAATCATTGTGTTGCGCAAAACTACCGCTAAAGATGGACCAGGAGATGTAGCGCCGAGAATGAACATCACGGCAGCAGCAGAGATTGCGGTTATGTCCACGGCCTTCCCAAACTGGTCACAGACATGAGGGTATTCATCAAATTGCAAATTTAGACCTATGCGATAACCAGTTTCAATAAATTGATAGTAAACGCCCTCATCTATATCTATTCGCTTCAATCATACAGTAACATGCGCAGGGAGGTGGTGGTTGCAATCATCATCCTTCTTTCCACAATTGTGGTTCCTGAAGTGGAGGCTTTCGGCCAAGAAGGGGAGGACCCTGGAGTATCAGATACCGTTACTTGGAGGGTCGGTGACAAATGGGTATACGCCGGTGCTTTCGACCCGAGTGTGCTAGTTCAAGAAGCTGGAGTTGACGCTGTTGTTGGAACCATTAATGGAGATGCCACAACGACTGTAGATGCGGTAAATGAAGTGGATGTTGAGGGAGTACCAACGTTGGTCTACGAAACCTCATCTAAGGCAGATTTCGATAAAGGCGGAGTAACTCTTGAAGGATATACTGGTAATCTTTTCATCCAATATCAGGTTGACGAAGTACGCAGAGTATCAGATTTAGCGAAACTCTCGACTGACCTATCGCTCAACGTCAGGTACGTCCCATACGGGATTTCCTCGCTTACCCAGCAAATTGCAGACATAACAATCAGCACAGATTACGACCCGATGAGTGAGAATTATGATTTCCCACTAAGAATCGGTGAGACCTGGAACACATCGTACGTTTCATCCACCGCCTGGTCTGGTTCCTCTGATTACATTACACCATTCCCACAACCGACAAGCGGTGCGAACCACACGAATTGGGAAATTACGGATGTAGGCAAGCCTGTAAACAGTTTAGGTGAGCAAATCAGCTATGGCGGTTGTAACGCTTCTTATGAGTTGACATCTTATGATGACAACGGAACAGCAACCTCCTTTGAGTGGTTTTGCCCAGAGGTTAGAAACTTCGCTTGGCTAAACACAGAAGAGGACATTGGTCTGGTTATTGATTTCAGATTAAAGCAATACATGCCAGTAGCCTCTAGTGGAGTTATTTCAAACACTAACCCCGGTAACAGGAACATGAATGTTGACGTGGAATTATCTTCAGAAATTACAGCATTAAACACGCCAATTGAGGTCTGGGCTAATGTTACCGACTCGTCTGGCAACCCTCAATCTGGACAAGCCATCGAAATACGGCATGAAGCAGAGGGATTTACTGCAACTGGTACCACTGCAAGCAATGGTAGTTTTTGGGCTACAGTGCAGGTCGGTGAGAAGACGGATACTTCCGAAACCTCAGTAGATTGGGCTAGTCATGGGATAGTTGCGGCCAGCAACGGAATGTATGGCGTCGCTACGATCACTCTTGATGAAAACATAGTCGGCCTAGATTTAGTAGCAGGTCTTGAACGAGCAAGTATTCTACGTAATCGCAGTGGCGAAATAACTACTCTGAATTCAATTTCTGGATTTAACGTTCTTCCCGGAGACCACTTGGGTGTTCAGTTACCGGTATACAATAGAGGTGTGACGACGAGTGCACCCACAACCGTTCACATCACCTATCCTGACGGTTATGAGGTAACAGAATCGCTACCTGCGCTTGCGCTATACGAGCAATATATTTTCGAGACAGAATGGATAATTTATGCTAATGCAAGTATCGACAATATCACAATTCAATGGGAAGTTGATAGACAAGCAATCAACATCAATGATGCTAATTCCGATAATGATATTGGAATTCTGCCCATTTTTATCGGTAGTGCACCGACATTTATTGGAGAAAATAAATCCACTTGGACAAATGAGAAAATCTTCATTGACGCTTCAGCATCCTATGATGCTGATGGTGGCGAGGTATGGTGCCTTTTCGACATCGAATATGATGATGGAACAAGGTCTATGGCCAATCAGAAAATCATGAAACAATCATGCGCTGTAAACTGGACATGGATTGATGATGGATTGTACTCAATACTCGTAACGGTTTTTGACGAGGAAGGTGATGAAACCAGCCAAACAATCGAGGTCAAAATACACAATCGTGCCCCTAATGTATCTATTGTATCACAAAGGTCACAGGTAAAAGTTGAACATCCTGTGACCCTGTATGTGTTCGCTAATGATTCTGATTCCGAAGATGTATGGCCTGGTCTTGTCGATATACACTGGCCTGCTGCTAATTGTCAAGAGGGATACTACACTCGGGTGTGTACAACAACCGCATGGGAAGAAGGCCTTCAGACATTTACAGCAGTGGGAACAGATGACGATGGTAACCAAACTCATGCTACAATAAATATTGAATTTACAAACATAGCTCCTCATGATGTAGCGATTACAATGTGGGATGAAAATGATAACCTAGTTGACCCCGGTGCTCAACTCACTTGGCAAATCCAAGAAGACCAAGAAATCGAATTATCGGCAAGAGCGGAGGATTCGATAGACGATTTAGCAGAGTTGAGGTATGAATGGTCGTTTGGTTTGAGTACTGATGGTAGAGAATCTCGTGTTCCAATGGTGTGGACAGATTCAGGTATGAAGACGGTTTTAGTCAAGGCAATAGATTCTGAAGGAGAAGATAGCGGTTGGGTAGAGCGCTGGGTGGACGTTCAAAACCTTGAACCACAGATTGAAGATTTACCTGAAGTCATGGCAGTGGCTGAAGGACAAAGTTTCACACTAACTGGCAAAGCGTGGGATACTGCATCTGACATGGACCAACTGCAAGTCTGTTGGGACGTTGACCCTGGGGCGGATACAGACGGAATTGGTTCTGCTGATGATGACTGCGACATTCAAGGAGAAAATCTGACTTGGTCATGGCAAAATTCCGGTGTTTACAATGTGGTATTCCATGCAACAGATGATGATGGAGCAAGAAATTCATCTTCAGCATCTGTTACTGTGCTTAACCTGCCGCCAATCGTTAGATTGAATGCACCTAGCAAGGCGATCGCTGGAGAAAGCATTACTCTTGATGCCTCACCAACACTCGACTCGACTGTTGACAAGGAGTATCTAACTGTGGTCTGGGATGTTGATTGTTCGATTGATAGCGATGGAGATGGAATAAAAGACAACGACGCTGATTTGGTTGGTTCAGTTGTAGAATACGAATTCCCGAGAGCAGGTAAATTCCAAGTAAAGGCGATCGCATGGGATGAGGAAATCCAGAAACCGAGTAGCAAAACCATAACCATTGAAGTCGATTCACCAGACATGACTGCTTTTGAACAAGTAATCGAATCTCTTACTGGTGATGAAGCAAATCCATTCATCCAATTACTCATTATTTCGCTCGTAATCGCAGGCATGGTCATTTTCCTCAAGAGGGGGCAAAAAAAGAGAGAATCTGTGTGGGATGAGAATGATATTCCAGGACTAATAGCGCCGCTTGAGGCTCCTCCAATAGATGCATTTGGTACAACTTCAGAAGATGATATTGGCAATTCCAATACTGTTGAGGTCTTGCCTTTACCGGAAGGTGGCCTGCCAGCAGGCTGGACTATGGAGCAGTGGGAACATTACGGCCATCAGTTCCTTGAGATGCAACAGACAGGAGAAGGACAGGATGTTAAGTAACGTACCTACTACGTAGGTACATGCGAAGATTGATTCCGGTCATTATCGTGGTGTTATTAACTGCGTATGGACCATTATCAATGATTGAGGAATTAGGACATTCCCAAACCAAATTCAGTGAAGAGTCCGGAGGGGTACACGATGTTCCTAACTGGAGAATCGGTGATAAATGGGTCTATGAGACTCAATTCGACGTTGCTACATTGATACAATCCGCTAATGTTTCAGCATCACTAAACACACTCACTGGAGATACTACAATGGAAGTTGTAGACATCACCTTTGAAAATATTCAAGGCACACAAACCTTGGTTTACGAACTTGAGATAAACGGAGAATTCACATCCGGAAACTCCGGTGCTACCTTGAACGGCGTTACTGGAAGGCTAGACATCGATTACGAAGGGACAGACATACTACGTGTAAATGACCTATCTTTATGGAAATCTGATTTCTTTTTAGGTGTTAATTTCGCTCCGTTTAATATCGGATTGTTATCTCAAAATTTGGCAGACATTACATTTGACTCCGTTTACGAACCTCCACGTGAAAAATACGATTTCCCTGTAAGAAAAGGCGACCAGTGGACTAGTTCCTACCGAACTGCAACAAACGTATCTGGCACCTCTGATTATTTTGATCCGCAGGAATTCAACACTCCTTTCCTAAGTGATAATACCACATATCAGGTGACTGATGATGGTGAACCGATTGAAGATGGCTCAGGGATTGATTACTCAGGTTGCTCTGATTCGTACAAATTAAACAACTGGAATAACACGGGAACGGGAAGCGGTTTTGAGTGGTACTGCCCAGCAGTAAGATCATTTGCTTGGTATAGAATAATCAATCCAGCAGGATTCCAAATCGACTGGAAATTGAAAACCTACACTCCTGTTGGGTCTTCATTAGTAAATACAGGCTCGTCTCCGGGTGTTCGAAACGTTGTAATCGACGTTACTCCTGAATTTGTTGCCATACTTCCAAACGCTACAGAAGAAGTTCTCGGACACATGACCGTCAACGGCAATGATGAGGTAGGGACCAATCTCCAACTAAGATACGAAGCGGATTCCACAATAATGAGTCTCACCACCGATAATGATGGAGAAGTCAGGCCCGACTTGGATGTTGGATTCAGCCGGGATAATTCTGATGCATCAGATGATTGGACAAGCAATGGTGTAATCATTTGGGATCCTGTGAACAAAATCGTTGGAGCTGCTACAATAGTGATGGATTTATCAGTAGTCGGAATTGATCTTGTTGCTAAACCCGACTCAATGATTGTAACTAGAACGAGAGGTGAAGAATCTACAATACTGAACCAAGCTAGTGGTTACAATGCCTTACCAGGTGATAGCATACACTTCTCAGTTCCAGCCCAAAACAGAGGTGTGCTAACCTCACCTGCTACAGAAATGGAAATCACAACCCCTGATGGAGCAACCATTAGAGGAGACCTTCCCGCTTTAGGGCCATATTTCGAAGGCAGAGTGGAAGTCAATTGGACGGTTCCACTAGACGCAGCAATTGGAATCCAGACACTATCATTCGTCGTTGACCCTGATGAAAACGTTACAGCTGATGCGAATAGGTCAAACAATTACGCTTCTCTTGACATCTTTATTGGAAGAATGCCAAGTGCTGTAATGACATTGGGTGACGGTGTCTACACCTTCGAGAATGTCACCATCGATGCATCTTCGTCTTATGATAACGATGGTGGTGAAGTAGAATGTTACTTCGAAGTACAAGACGGAATACGTACTGAGTACATTGAATCTACGACATGTATCACCAGTTGGTTCTGGGTAGATGACGGAGATTGGGAGGTAAAGGTAATCGTTGTCGATGATGAACTCGATGAAGTCCATCTAACAATGAATGCAACAGTCCTAAACAGGGACCCCTACGTCAATTTAACAGCGAGTTCTTCATTCGTCGAGGGCGGTCAATCAATTACATTCAACGCAACAGATAGTGGTGATATCGATACAATTTCTCCTGAAGGCCAGCAAGTTACCATTTCATGGCCGGGCAGTACCTGCCAAGAAGGACTGTACGGACCCTACTGCACAGTTATCGCTGAAGAAGAAGGTACACAGCAGGTGGAAGCGGTTGTGACAGACGATGATGGCGCCTCTGTATCGGCATTTTTGACATACGATGTACTCAATGTTGCGCCGACTATTGGCGAGATGGGTTTCTCAATCGATGGAATCCCATATCTGCCCGGCGAAGATGGTACTTGGAGCGTTGACGAGGACGTGGTTGCAACTTTGCACATAGATGCAGATGATACGCTATCCGACAAAGATAGTCTACTGATTACATGGTATCCTGACGCGACGGATGCGAATTGGACTGAAACCACATCTGGGCCTAACTCAATGATTACAGCCTCATGGGGTACATCTGGTTTGCATGAAATAAGAGCATTTGCAACCGACAACGACGGTGAAACAAGTGAGGATGTAATCGGTTATGTGAGAGTCAACAACATACACCCTGTTCTAAATGCATTACCAGCACAGCAAACATTGTTTGAAGACGAAATAATCAATCTTAGTGCATCTGCAATAGATATCGCTGACCAAGAAGATTTGCGATACTGTTGGGATTTAATCGTGTCATTGGATTCCGATGAAAACGGAATCCCAACAGATGATTGTGATGTCGAAGGTCCTGACTTAATCTACTCATGGTCAACCTCAGGGTTGCGAACCATAACAGCTAACGTGTGGGATGACGATAATGCCACTGACTCATTTTCGATTGACGTCACTATCGTAAATCGCCCACCTGCTGCGAGTATTTTCGTGCCATCTGACGGCTTTGTAATCACCGAGGGTGAATCTATCACATTCAATGGAGAGAATTCGACCGATTCAACAACAGACCGGTCAAATCTGTTATTCATTTGGAATGACCCCAACACGGCAGGATCTTTTCAAGACGGCTACGGTGAAACCTTCACAATCAAGTTCGACACACCTGGCAAATTCTTCGTTAACCTTACAGTTACCGATGACGATGGCAAATCAAGCACAGCATCTGTGCTGGTAGAGGTAAATGAAAAACCAACTGAAGGCTTGTTTGGAGTAACAACATCCACTGCAGTAGGAGGTATTCTAGGAGTTGTAGTAATTGTCCTGTTGGCATTACTTCTCATCAGGAGAAGAGATGATTCCACAGTTGTTATCCAAACAAAGAACATACCAGATTATGGATGGGGAGATTCTCCTCCATCCGTCATATCCGATGCTCCTACTGCTGCACCAATTGAATTTACTCAAAGTGCAAGTCCACCTCCGCAACCTGCAATGTCTGGACCGCCTATTCCTGCCTCAGGACTTCCTCATGGATGGACTATGGAACAGTGGTCTTACTACGGAGACCAGTATTTGGCATCAATGCCACCAGCACCTCAGTTTACACAACCTGTTCAACCAACATACCAAGCACAACCTCTTCCGGAGATTCATCCGGCACCAGCACAAGCATTCCAAGCCCAGCCTCTTCCAGAGATTAATCCGGTACCAACACAAACATACTCAGAACCCGCTCCTTCGTTGCTCAACAGGACGATGGTTCAAGAACCAGCACCGACCGCTGCTTCACAGGCCCTAGCCGACATTCTTGACGACTTGGACCTTTGAGCAGTGAAAAACATGGGGACTTTGTGGCAATTTTTTGGATTCCCTGACCCGGAATCACCAGCACTAGATGCATCTAAAGCATCGAAGAAAAAGAAAACAAAAACCCAATCTGAGGCCCCAGGTCAACAACTGACACTTGTAAATCCTGATGACGCTGAGATGCCAGAAGAAAATACCAACCAAAACTCACCGTTGGCGATTAACTCTGAAATTGAACCAGAGATACCACCACCGGTCAAGAAATCACCTTCTGTTCCAATTGGATGGACTGGTGGGCTAACCCCAGATGGAGAGGCTTTTCATGACCTTTCAAACTACCAAGTAAAACCAACAGATTTCCCTGATAGGGCATTGAGATACGTAGTTCCAGACAAGATGCACAGACTTCCTGTTCACCAAATACAAGATAGGATTTCGAGAGGTGACACAATAATTGTCGACCTGAATGGATTGATTCATATGGATACTCAGACTAACGCCTGTAGGAGAATTCTGAAACAAGTCGGTGATGAAATGAACATCCCCATATTCGCTCTTGATGAATCTGACAAGTTGCTTCTCATGCCGGGAAGTGATGTCACAATGGATGTATCAAAAAATGACTTGGGGTTAACTCCACTTTTAATGTGACAATAAAGGGTTCAAACTTTTATACAAAAGCAATGAGTTCAATTGGATTGGAATGGGTCTTGAACTCCAGCGTAAGCCACATTGGTCTGCTGGTTCATACCTAGATGTGGTTATGGCAGCTGTATTAATGCAAATTCTCTTTTTCTTTACCGCATTCTGGATAGCAACATCTGGAGAGGATTTTTACCAACATAATTTGGAGGAAATCAATTACACACTTCGGATTCAATTAGGCCTCGGCTGGTTGATGTGCATACTTGCAGGAATCGGATTTAGCATACTTCCGCTAATTTACGATGTTCCTGGGTTTGAAAAAACACTGATGAGAGTTTATGTTGGTATGAATATCTTTGGACAAATCGCAATTACTGTTGGAATAATTAGCGCAGATTTGTCTATCTATCATTCACTAACCACTGTTGGAATAACGCTACTATCTGCCTCTGTTGTTTGCTTGTGGTCTCCAGCAATTACTATTTTCAAAAACAAATCTGAAAATGGGAACAAGGTTGGACCATTCTCGTATGCACTCGGTGCATTCCTGCCTGTTCTTGGAATGATCGTATTGCTCAGTTGGATATTGAGAAATAATTTTTCTGAAGCATTGGAAATCTCTGAAACCATAGTTTTTGATTTATTCTTTTCACTATCAATGGTAGCTATAATCGTCTCTCACATTAATAGAAGATTGGACTGGCAAATTATCAAACCAGAAAATACGGGAAAGGTGTTTGCAATCTATGCAAGTTTGCTTATCCTATCTGTTGTTTCAGACCCGCTATATGAGCGAGGTGACCTTTCTCAGAGGGTTGTAGCGATATTGAAATTGATTCCGTACCTTTTCATTTTCTTAATGCTAAACCCAAAGAGGATAATCTCCAATGTAAGAAATAAGAAACCATACAAATCGATGATTATTGCATCCGTGTTTTGGATACCGCTTATCGGTGTTGCATCTTACATGGAGACAATGAGATATGTAGAAACATCTGGCGCCATGATGTCTTACTATCGTTGGATTTTGATATTTGGAGTCGCATTCCAGGTTTTCTGGGGATTTATTGCATATCTGCATGAGGACCACAAGAAAACCTCAGCACATTCAAGGAAAACTCACTGGTTTGCATTTACAGCCGTAAACATAGGTGTTATTGTAACAGTCTATGCTATGTTTGCTAGTTGGAAAAATGGTGAAGTAAATGAAAACATCAACCGCATTGGTATTGGATTCTATGCGATTTCTTACTTCGCAATACTGGTATTTTGGATTAAAGAAACGTTCATTTCTCTATACACATGGCACAAGATTCCAATGTTTTATGACCAGTACCTTGCAAATCCAGAACAGGGCTCAGGGTCTCATGAAAGCGATTAGTCAAGTAGTTTCAATGCGCTTGGAGCGAAACCTAGTACCGCTAATTCATCTCCGTCAATCAGTCGAGCATGCCTTCCCATCTCACCAGCCAAATCATAGGAACCGGCCTTCCCAATCCACGAGCCTGTTTCGATTAGATGTGCGATTTCATCCGCTGATAATTCGTCAATTTCTACTACTGCACTTTCTACAAAAAAAGTCCAATCCCCACAAATTTGAATCGCTGTGGCAGACCAAACCTGATGCCTCCCACCAGACAAACGTTTGATCATAGATGCTGCTTGAAGCTCGTCAGAAGCCTTACCTATCGCTAGATTAGGGTCATCTGGGTCTTCTATCATTGTGTCTGCGACAACAACTCCAAGGAATCCATGGCTATCAGGTACAGCCTCGCTTTTCCTGCGACAAATTTCCAAGACCTGGCTATGAACGGGCCCCGAGGGATGAGTCTCGTCTACATCGGGTAAAGGTTCGACGTGAATTGGTCCGATTCTATCATTTAGAATCTGAGCGCGACGCTGTGAACCGCTCGCCAACCATATTCCCATGTAGGCTTGGTTGGGGGTCACCTTGAAGAGAGCATCGCTGTTACACCCAAGTGGTGAGAGGACGTGAGTGACATAGAAAGAATCCCAACCCACATAGCAGGACTAGACGAAAACATGCAAGGTGGCATCCCACAAGGACACATTTGTATAGTGGCAGGACAGTCAGGTGCAATGAAATCTTCAGTCACCTTCTCATTGCTGTATAACGCTGTGCTGTACGGTGAAACGAGCGGTATTTACGTCACATTGGAACAAGGAAAAGATTCCCTGAGGTCTCACATGTCAAACATGGGAATGAACGTCGATGACCCCCGTGTTCGTAACCGAATTGCAATTATCGACCTGTCAGATTTGAGGGTTCAATTAGATGAACAAGGCATGAGCAACAGAATCGATTGGATGGGGCAGTTAATCAAGCAACTTACTTCATACAGGCAGTCTATTGGATTTGAATTACTTGTATTCGATTCCCTAGGTGCATTCTTTACTCTAACAAAGATGGAAAATCCTCGTGATGAAATTTTCAGATTATTCGAAGCGTGCCGACGTCTCGAATTAACATCGTTCTTTATCTGTGAAATGACAGGTGAAGACCACAAGCAGTTCGGTGAATACGGAGTTGAGGATTACCTCTCAGACGGAGTAATGCACCTTACAATGGAAAGAGTTGGTGATGACATTACAAGAAAGATTGGGGTAATCAAGATGAGACATACACATCACAGATTAGGATATTCTCCGATACTTTGGAATTCCGCAGACCAAAGATTCTCAATTAATTGATCATTCAACTGTGACCGATTTTGCCAGATTACGCGGTCTGTCTACGTCGCAACCAAGAGCGAGAGCGGCTCGATATGCTATCAACTGCGTAGGAACCACTGTCAGTAGTGGACTCAGAAGGTAACTACATGCGGGCACTGGGATTGAAACATCTGCTTCCTCAGCGGCGTCCTCATCACCTTCTTCGTGAATGAGTATGATTTTTGCACCTCTTGCACGGCATTCATGCATAGAGGCAATGGTTTTCTCACGATGCTTATCGTTTGGCAGAATCACAACAACCGGGCTTCCTTCTTCCAAAAGTGCAATTGGCCCATGTTTCATTTCACCTGCTGGGTAAGCGAGACATGGAATATAAGCAATCTCCATGAGTTTCAAAGCACCTTCGCTTGCCACTGGTGCAGATAGGCCTCTGCCTAGAAATAACACACTTTTTGCGTCTTTTACCAAGTGAACAGCTTCATCGATTTGACCAGGATTTTTTAGGTAGCGCTCAAGCAAGTCTGGAATTTTCTCAAAATCTCTTATTATTGTTTGACCTTTTTCTCGAGAGAAGTTACGAGTTCTTCCGATTCTTATAGCGAATAATAACAGAGAAGCAACCATGTTTGTGAACGCTTTTGTTGATGCTACTGCTTGCTCAGGACCGCTGTGAATGTAGACGCCTTGACCGCATGTTCTTGCTATGGTTGAACCCACCACGTTCACAATCCCGTGTACATCTCCACCTTTGAGTTGAATTTCTTTGACCGCAGACAAGGTATCTGCGGTTTCACCAGACTGCGATACAGCAAAATGAAGAGCGTTTGGATTTATCACCGGGTCGTTGTACCTAAATTCGCTTGCTACGTGGGCTACTGCAGGAATTCGAGCCAGGCTCTCTATCGCTAACTGTCCTATTTTACTTGCATTTAGCGCAGTACCACAACCGATTAATCGAACGTGTGGAACGGTTCTTAACCGTAAAGGGTCTAAGCGAAGGCCTCCAAGTTTTGCACTCCCGTTAGCCATATCTAAACGGCCAGCGATACATCTTCGCAACGCTTCAGGCTGTTCGTGAATTTCCTTTAGCATGTAATGTGGGAAACCAGCCATGTCAGCCTCTCCCCACTCGTCTTCGATTACTGTTAATCCAGTTGAAGATTGGCCTCCTTCTAATCTTGATATTTCGATTCTATCTTTGGTAACGACTGCCATATCTCCATCTTCCAAGAGATAGAAATTTTGAGTGTGCTGAGTTAATGCATGCGGGTCAGATGCGACAAATGATTCACCCTCGCCTTGTCCCAAGATTAGAGGGGACCCATTTCTTGCACATACTATCATGTCATGCTCTTTGAATAATACACATAGGCCCCATGTACCGGTTACTCGGTTAAGCGTTTGTCGGACCGATTCGAGGGGGCTTTGGCCTGAATCGATACCTATTGAGATCATGTGAACCAATGCCTCTGAATCGGTCTCAGATTTCAGATTGAAACCTCTTTCAGTCAATCTCTTCCTAAGTCCTCTTGCGTTATCGATAATTCCGTTATGCACCAAAGCAATGTCGCCATTTTGGCTCAGATGAGGGTGAGCATTCTCATCGGTAACCCCTCCATGTGTTGCCCATCTTGTGTGAGCAATCCCCATATTGCCTTCAATGTGGTTTGGAAGCATGTTAGACAACTCAGAAACTTTACCAATTTTTTTGTGGACTTGAAGAGACCCATTTTTCACAACTATTCCTGAAGAATCATATCCGCGATATTCCAATCTTCTTAATCCTTCAACAAGTAAAGGTGCTGCTGACCTATTGCCAATAAAACCGAAAATACCACACATGGAATAACCTCACATGTTGATTACTTCAGAACAAACCGGGCAATTCATTCTTCGCAAAGTCATGTCCTTGACGGTAGTATTAGCACCGCAAGAGGCGCATACAACTGATTTTTGTGGAACTGGCATCCCAGGTAGGATTGGTAACTGCCCAGGCGCAGGAGGGATTGGTAGTTCTCCGGGGGCAGGCGGTAGTGGTAGCGGGGGCAAATCATCCAATTTCGGCAGTATGGTTTCTTCAACAGGCTCACTGGTAGGTTGAACCGCAGGGATAGGCATTTCTCCTGGAGGGGGGAGATTTGGTAAAGTCTTAGAGAGATTCTCAAAAATCTCTTTTGCTTCACGGTCGTTCTTCCTCTTTATTCGTCTCTCCAAACGCTTTGAAGCATTACCAGCTTCGACCTTTGCAGACAATTCTTCGGAGAGGGTCTGTTCTTCAGTCTCTTCTTCTAAGATAACAGTTGGAGTATTCGTTGAAACAACCAAATCCGACTCGCCATCTGCGTCTATTGCAACAAGTGGACCATCGTCTTCTTCAGTCTCAACTAATAATTCAAGGTCGCTTGACTCTGCTGAAACTTCTAGTTCATCTTCCTGGCGGTGAGATCTCCTTAGTACAATGATAACTGCGAGGAACATTACAAGTAGCAATCCTCCGATTGCCCCGAGTGCAATCATCTTCTCTTGTTGACTATCTCCTGGAAGTGGACTTAGCAAGAGATCCAAGAATCCATCGCTGTCGCCAGCGTTTGAATTAGCGTTGATATTTGCAATGGTTTTTCCACTTATTTGCCCTGAAGGCGACGTCATGATTACGATTGCATCCTGGCCAACACTTCCTGCACCAATAACATGTCCGGCACCGATAATGTTGGACATCGCGATTTGCTTATCCCCTAAGTTGTAAAGCCCGTATCTGGTTACAGGTCCAGAAACTCCGACCTCATCATGGAAGATTTTGACCTCTTCATCGCCCATTTTCATCATCACAACTTTTGTTGCTCCTGGCGAAGATGTGAAATTATAACTTTCAACCGACCATATCGAATCTTGTATAACATTGACAATTTCTGATGACCTGCCAGTACCTTCTATCCAGGCTGCAACCAAAACATCTTCCTTGCCATCTTCGATAACCATCAATTCAGGCATACTGGCCTCATCGCCAGCAGGAGCCTGGAAATTGAATGGAGTTTCACTTATTGTACCGTGTGCATAAAACAAGCCCACGCGCTCAACACCGGTGACATCATCACGCATGGATTGGTAGAGGAGGTGAATTTGCTCTCCACCAATCGCTACTGCCAAAGCGTCTCCATCCTGTGGCTTGATATCGATATCTGTTAGTACATTCATTTTCTTAGTCCAACTCGATGATTTGTAATCATCGTTGTAAATCATGAAAACGTTGGTTAGGTCATTCCAAGAACCACCAGTAACGATATCTCTGTGGTATCCAGCAAGCACAATCTCATCACCATTGGTGGACAAGTCGAGGCCCCAGTAACTACCCTCGGAGAGTTTCAATGGTGTCATGAAGGAAGAGGTGCTACTCATGTCACCAAGCATTCCGATACTGGACATTCCTATGTCAGTCATCGTGTAACCTTGCTGATTTGTGAATCTCTTTGTCCATGCTAGGTGAATTCTGTTATCATCGCGGAGTGTGAATGCAAATTCTCCTGCCCAGTTATCCTCAATCAAAGTATCACCAGGCATAGAGAATCCGGAAGTAATTGTTCTAGCGTGCAATTCACCGTCTTTTGTGGTAAATAGTAAGCCACCTCCATCATCGCTGTCAACGCCTTCTGGAATTCCTACAAATCCTAACACTGCTTCACCATCTGATAAGGTCAATGCTGTTTTTGAACCGACCGAATACTCGTCGACTACGACGCTAAACCTCAACTCTGAATATTGGGCCTCCACTCCATTTCCTTCAAGGACTACCCTGTGCTTTACAAGTCCAATTGAATCATGAGTGTAGGAGAATTCTGCGATTTTACTTCCCGAGGAAGTCTCTGAACCAGGGATTACAGACATCACGTTTGAGCCTGTTTCAGACCAACCGGTTTCGACCCAGGTGAATAGTGTCATTCGAATGTCAGTGGCATCTGTACGTCCTAGATTGTCGACTCTTACCTTGATTTTGTATGGTTTCTTTGTGTCATCATCGCTTGGCTGAGGTATATTTTTGTCTGTGGTAACAGCACTCGTTAGGAATCGTAATGTGGGCTCTAGTGGTCTTTCTTCTATCTCGAATTGGAATGTATATTCATTATCAGACTCATCGTCATTCATCACCCCATTGGGGTCAATCTGAATGGTTACATCGTGCATTCCTGCTTCGGTAGCCCACCACCAAAGAATTACAGAAATGGTTTCTCCCTGTTCTAATCTTGGAATCTTACCTTCACTGGGGTAGGTGCTAGAGTCACTTCCTGGTGCGTCTAGTTTGAGATGCAAATCGGTAGCATCAAGGTCGCCAGTGTTTACTACATTGAAGTGGATTTCTAAAATAGTCCCTGCAATCGCTTTACTAGCAGGGAGATCTTGGTCAAAGATTTCGACAGAACCTTGGAACCTTAACTCAGGAGCTGCTGGCAAGTTATCGATTGTGAAAGTTCTTCGAATGATATCGGATTCTATTCCGCTCTTATTGACTAGGCGAATCGATATTTTGTGTGACCCATCATCCACTTCTGTTGAATCCCACGTGAATGACCAATCTTGTGCCTCATTATCTTCTTCATCAAAAGTGTAGGCAGAACTCCATTCGCCTGAATCTACTCGGAAGATGAGTTCACTTGGCTCAATTCCTTGAGCAGTTCCGCTGAAGGAAACTGTATCTGAAAGAGTTGATCCTGAAGAAGGTGAGCCAAAAGATGCTGACATTCTTCCAATTCTAACCCAATGTGCTGTGTTGGAAATCATATCGTCGTTTCCAATAGCTTGGACTTCGATAACAACTGCTGTTTCATCGGGATCGTACCAATCCTCTGGAATCATGTCGGTGAAGGACCAAGATAGATTTGTTACGGATGCTTCCTGCCAGTCCATCAAGACCTCTTCTTCGTCTTCTTCATAGTACTGAGTCAGTTTGACCTGGACGCTATTCCAAGGGCCAGTATCCGCTAAGATTCTCCCCTCTAGTTGCATCATATCTCCTGTCAGCAACCATGTTCCATTGGTAGGGTTATCGAAAATAATACCTTCATCCGATTCATTTGGTGGGTCGATTATTACGCCGCCACCTCCGCCGCCAGTCAAAGATGTGCACGATCTTCTCAAGACTGTATCAACCGCACAAGAGGCGTCTAGGGAACCGAATCCCCACTTAGAATTCCATCTGTCAGATATGCTAGCTTCTGATGGGTTTCCTTTTTGTTCACTAGAATTTCGAAGTATATCTTTGACATCAACTGGCGAAAGGCTAGGGTCTGCTTGAAGCATCAGAGCAACAACTCCCGAGACCATAGGAGTAGCCATAGATGTACCATCCTTGGATTCGTATGAGTTGTCGGCCTCTGGCCTTGGAGTTCCCGGGAATGATGTCCCAGTTGCAGCAGAGGCCGAGTAAATCCCGCTTCCAAATGCAACAAGGTCAGGCTTCAATTCATCCCAATCGTCATCGTCGTTATCGCTTTCTCTTGGGCCACTGTTTGAATAAGATGCCATGAAATCATCAGTTCTGTTGATTGTGTCCGCGTTATCTGCCGAGCCGATTGTAATAGCACCGTCTGCGCTTCCCGGTGATGCAATTCTTTGAATCCCATCATTGCCTGCTGCAACAACACAAGCAATGCCAGCATCGTAAGTTGCATTGTTGACTAGGCGTGCTTCTGCACCGGTACCGTTGTCTCCACTGTTTTGGGCGACTGGGTTACCGATTGAGCCGAATGACATTTGTCCGATTTGAATTCCTTTCGCGCCGTTACCCCAATCGGTATCTTGGTTGTTGATCATCCACTGAATTCCATTCAGAGAATTTTGTGAGTTTGTGCCTCCACTGTCGGTCAATACTTTGACATCCACAAGGAATGCACCAGGTGCTGCTCCGATGTGAACGCGTGATGAATCTCCTGTGCCTAGGGCAATTCCAGCAACGTGGGTGCCGTGCCCTTGACCATCATCAGGGTCTTGAGAGCCATCTGGGTTGGATGCTTGTGATGTTGCATCATAACCAGCTACCCATTTCTGGTCGTCGTAGGAATTTGGATCCAAATCGGGTTCGTCATCTTCATCATCAAAATCATTTAGAGATCGGTGCTCATTGTCTACTCCGCTATCCAGTACTGCGATAACAACCCCTTCACCGTCATATCCTCTATCGTAAACGGTTCCAGAATAAACTTCTGAAGGTTGAATTCTAGTAGCCGGATTTGCACTCTCGAGTGTAGGATACATCACGTTCTGCATCTCGACTACAACAACGGATTCAATCGCATGGATTTCAAGCAGAGCACTAACTGGGACGTGGTCGACAACGATTGAATCGATTGAATCCATTACCTGGAACCAGGCGCCGTCTGCCTCCCATCCGTGGCTGCGCAAAACAGCGACTAAATCGTCAATCTCGCTTTGACCAGGGTGCCATGCATAATCGACGACAATTGCAACCGTCTTTCTACCATCAGGGCCGATTATTGCAGTAGTTGACTGAGATTCCTCACCAGCGATTATTCTCTCGAGACGGTCGTCTAATCCATCAAAATTAGTGTCTGGGCCATAAGCAAACCACCAACCATAGTCTTCAGTTGCGTGTCTATCCCCCCTAAAGGGTAATCTTTCTGCAATTTCTTCGCTCGATTCCTCGCTTTGGACTGGGGAAGCAGATGCTAGAGCAGACATGTCTGCAATGAGAAAAAGTACAGCGAGAAGTAGTGCTTTTGTTCCTCTCATGGAATCCAACCCGCCCTACGGGCGGATTACATTACACATGAACCTTGGGTGGCTCCGAGTCCCTACGGGACTCAAGGCCAAGCAACATGCGATGAATCGGCTTCACATTTTATTGTCATTTTTTTGAGGTGGAGTTTTCCAGAGCAAACTGGACATTCTGCCCTATCTGCGATTTCTTCCAACCATGCTTGACGGGTTTCTTTTTCATCACCCTCTTCATGCAGGCGCTTGACCAAGTCATCCACTCCTTCAAATGGATTTTCTGATGAAATTTCAACCAATTCAACATCTCCTTCCCATTCGATATTTTTCTTCAAAATCGGCAGTGTTGCATAGGCTAGAATAAAACCGCCGAAATGGGCTATGTGGGCCACGTGACTGGCTTGTGATAGCCCGTATACTTGCCACGCTTTGAAAATCTCAAATCCAAAGTAGAACAATGCAATGAATTGAACAGGCCATTTTCTAATCAAAATGATCGGGAAATATACCTCATCTTCGGGCCAACCGCAAAGGTAGGCTCCGAGTATTCCGAACGCTGCACCTGAAGCACCTAGCGCAGGTGTGTAAGAACCACCATTTGCAATGGTCCAAGCTACGGAACCACCCAATAATCCAATCATGTATGAGATGAGCCATTTACCCCTTCCCAATCTGTCTTCAAGGGGTATACCAACAAGAGCGATAATCACGATATTTCCTAGGACGTGAAGTGGACTACTCCACGAGTGTAGGAATCCGCTGGTAATCAATGTGTGAAAATGGCCGCTTTCAACAAGAGCTGGAATCATGATTAATCTGATGTATAGTTCGCTTAGTTGGTCATTATCGAGGGTCCAGCCCCACATTAACTGAACGATGTATCCAAACAAAAGCGACAGTGTCATAGCCATTGCAATCGATGCTTTATGATACCAAGACCAAGCAAGAGGGCCGATTATTGCCGCAATCCAAAGGGCGAACAATACCTCCTCCATGTTAGGGCGGAGGAGGGGTCGGCTTGAAGGCAATGCGGTTCCTCGCATGTGGTGATGGGCATCATCGAGTTGTCACACCTCACCGTTCTTCGTGGACGGTCTAAGGTCTTGGACGATTGGTCCATTTCGATAGACAGCGGAGAAGTCGTATGTCTTGCTGGAGACAATGGATGCGGCAAATCAACAGTGATTGAAGCCGCTGCTGGGCTAATTCCATTAGAAAATGGTTCCAGCAAAATTTCCGGCCAACTAATTCGGGATTCAGATGGTAGGAGAGGCAGGATAGAATTCGGGCTTTGCTTGCAAGATGATTGTGTTATGGGTGACGAGTTGGTTGGAGAAAGAATACTCGATGCTGCTGGTTTTGATTTTGACATAGCACCCCTTCTGAAGTCTTGGGGACTAGACCACAGAATTCACGATAGAATCGCTATGCTTTCTGGAGGACAGAGGAGAAAAGTCGCCTTGCTTTGTGGATTAATACCTGCAATGATTTCCAATGAACCTGTGGCGGTGTTACTCGATGAGGCTGATAGCGGACTCGATGATGATTCCACAGAAAAATTAGCAAAAACCCTCAGAGATTTGGCAGCGGGAGGGCATGCAATCCTAATCTCAAGCCACGATTCTAGAATTATTTCTGCCTCAGACAGAATTATTCGGTTTCCATTTGAAGAAGAACAAGGCGATGCAAAATCGGGCAAATTCACCCCACTTGAAAAAGCTGCAAAACGTTCAGTGAACATTGGACACAGGCTCAATCTTCGCACACTATCTGGACTCGCAAATAACGGAATTGCTGGCCTTCTAACCCTTGGTGCTATGCTGGCACTGCTAGACCCATCACAACTTGAGGGCAGAATGCTAACCGCATTCGTTCTAGCGCCTGCTCTAACGGCCGGTCTCTGTGGCAATCCTATTCACAAGTTGAGTCTTGAAAATAGAGCCTATGCATGGTGGAATACAAAATCTGCAATTCCCCAAAATGCAATTTTTCACTCGGTCTTGTTGTGCGGCGGACTTACTTTGCTAGCATCAACAATAACTTCAGACCTGAACTGGGAGTTGATTATCGCTGGTGCAATATTAGGTGCTACAACCGAAGCAGTCGTGGGCCTGCTAAGCAATGCTACTCTGCGCCTAGCAAGGCCAAATGCAGTAATGATTCGCCTCCTCACGCCGATTCTAATTTTACCATGGGCCCTACTTGTTGATACGCTAACAGCGTGAACATTGAAGATGAGCGCCATGCGGGCCATCAACATGAACATCAAAGGTGAAGTCGTTGCTATGCTCGGCTTTGCCGGTGCAGCCCTTACCTTGTGGCTTGGAATGATGTGGGCCCCTTCGGTTTCAATAAGTGCATTCAAGGCCCCTGAGGCCCAGAGGATTTTCTACTGGCATGTACCCAGTGCGTGGGCTGCGATGATCGCTTTCGCTCTATTGTTCATAGGCTCTATCTACTGGTTTTTCAAGCGTAGCGAATGGGCTTGGAGATTACACGTTGCAAGTAGTGAGGCTGGACTAGCCACCGGTTTGATGTGCGTGTGGTCTGGATGTATCTGGGGCGCCGCAGAATGGGGGGTTCCGTGGGATTGGACCGATGTTCGTTTGAACACGTTTGCAATTTTGACTCTACTATCGCTATATCTTGTACTAGGAAGAAGGTCACAACCTGACGGGGTTGAGACAAGAGATACATTTGCTGCGTTTGGAATGTTTGGATTCATTTTAGTTCCTATTACCTACATTGCAACTAGACTTTGGCAGATAAGGCACCCTGGGCCTGTAGTAGCAACATCAGAGGGTTCGCTTAACTCGGACATGAGCATAGTGTTATTCCTTGGAGCAATCTCGTTTACCACCCTAACCGTTGGTTATGTCATAGCAGGCATGAGACTAACTAAATTGGAAATGCGACTAGAGGAGTTGCAGGGAATATATGAGGAGAGGATGTGATGAGCGGTCAAACCTACCTAACTGTGGCATACATCGGTATGATTGGAGCCCTTGCCTTGTGGACTTGGACTGTTTTCGCAAGGTCGAAATCCCTACAAAACAAAATCGATTCATTGGAGAAGGCTTTAGCCCGTGATGAATCTGAGTAAACTGAGGTGAGGGTATGGACCTTGGTGGAGAATTCTGTCTAGTTTGCGGAGCAGACCCTCCGCTATTCACCGACAGAATGTGCGAAAAGTGCACGCGGGATAGAGTCACCCTCGCTAAGGTTCCAAAGAATGCACCATGGACTAAATGTGCAAGATGTGGAATTATCGAATTCCAAGGTAAATGGAGTAACGTTGATGAAGAGGACCTGTGGCACGAGTTAGTGCAACGTAATGTGGAATTTCACTCCGAAATCGAAGACCTAGAGTTAGGACTCATGGCTCAAGAAGTAGATGGGAGGCATACTCTAATACATCTTGAAATCGAAGGAGTAATCGACGATTTACTATACACAGAGAAGCACACCATGAGAGCTAGAATGTCAAACGGAGTGTGTTTGACTTGCACCAGAAGGGCTGGGAATTATTTCGAAGCCACGGTTCAATTGAGGTCTAGTGCTCGAAGATTGTCGGAAGAAGAATTCAGAGTTCTAAGGGCCACTCTTGATGATGTGCTGGCAGAGATGCCGGATGACCCCATGTTCTTCATTACAAAAGAAGGACCAGTTACCGGAGGATATGATGTTGTGCTCGGTTCCAAGGCTCTTGCAAGAGCTTGGGGTCGTCATTTAATCGCTCAGCACGGGGGCCAAATAACTACTACAACATCTGTAGTTGGTAGGAAGGATGGTGTGGATTTAACCAGGCTAACTTTGCTTTATCGCAAACCCGGCTATGAATTGGGTGATGTAATTCGATGGCGAGGAAACCTTTGGCGTCCCTCAACCTGGACCGGCGAGGGTGCAATCCTTGAGAAAATAGAGCGAAGAGAAAGAACAGGCGCCACCTGGAGAGATTTAGAGAATGCTAACGTAGTTGCTAGACTTAGTGAATTCACATACGCTGATTCGATAAACGAAGATGCTTCTGTTGCAGAATTCTTGGACCCAAACGATTGGAAAATGACCGCAGTACGATTACCGTTCGAACATTCGCCGGGAAGGAAACTTTTGTTGGCAAGGATTGATGGTGAATGGATTTGTCTGCCTCGGTTAGGGATGGATAGTGAGTGACATGGAAGAAGGTATGATTCGCTTAGCCTCTGCTCTCGATAAAGGGGATATGATTGGTTTCACACGGTCATTTGTTAATGACATCAGAGCGGGCAGAGAAGCCGTTAACCGTGACCTATTACCTTGGTTAGATGAACTTGATACTGGTTGGAGTGGGGTCCTTTGCCTTGGAATGGGCGGCTCTGCTGCAGGAGGCGACTTTCTCTCAGTTTTGTGTGATGAAAGTGGTGCCGTTCCTGTAAGATGTCATCGTGGTTATGACTTACCAAATTGGTGGACTCCAGATTGGTTAATTCTAGCAACCTCTTACTCAGGTAATACTGAAGAAACCCTAGAAGCATGCCGCCAGGCTATGAAACAGGATGCAACCATGGTGGTTGTTTCTGGAGGAGGAGAGTTAGCAGGAATGTGTGAACTATCTGACAGTGCATACCTTATTTCATGCCCATCAGGCCAGCCGCCGAGGTCAGCCTTTGGCCATATTTTTTCAAGACAATTAGCCTTACTTGTTGAGATTGGAATCCTACAAACTGAAATTTCTGAACACGCTCTCATGAGATTACAAAATGCGGTAGATGACAATGACATTCTTACTCACCCTGAGGGCGATGTAGCCAGCCTTGCATTGAATTTAATGCAGAACCCAATTGCAATTCTGGGGCCAGAGGAACTCATGCCGGCAGTAAATCGCTTCAAGAATCAATTGAATGAAAATTCGTCTAGATTTGCTAGAATCGCGGCTTTCCCCGAGATGAACCACAATGAATCGGTTGCTTGGGGCGGAGTGGGAGATGACCAAGATCCATCTGCATCCCAGCAAGCCCTTTTGTTGCTTTCTTGGGATGAAATTCATCCACGTGTGAGACATAGAATGGATTGGTTTGTGTCAAACTGTCCCACCGAACTAGCGTGGAAAATTCATGGAGATGGAGAGACTTTACTAGAATGCCTGCTTCACTTATGCATCATGACGGACTGGCTCTCAATAGCTCTAGCGTTATTGCACGGAAAAGACCCATCTGCAATCGAACCGATTATTTCTTTGAAAGAATTCCTTTCACAAATCAACTAGTATAGAGGTCCTAGAACAATCCGAGGGTCAGGATATTTTTCCAATGCCCAATCCCTATCGCTTCTAGCCACCACGCCTGGCATATCATTGCCAACGGGTTCTACCCAAGATAATTGGAAATGAAGGTGTGGCTCCCACCCCCCATTGACACTCTTATCGCCTACTGTTGCGATAATTTGACCCTCTTCGACTTCCATTCCTTCTTCGACCATTTGCAAGGATTCCATCGAAAGATGACCATAAAGAGCCCAAATCGGTTTGCCATCTAATTCATGCTTTACGATAATGGTCGGTCCGTAAGACCCATCTTCTTCATTCACACCAAGTGAATGAACTACTCCTTTTGAAAACGCATGAACTGGTTCACCAACGGGAGTACCGATGTCGATGCCAATGTGCAAATCCCTCTCTCCTCCGAATAATTCGTGAGTATACATCCCAGGCCTAACCTCGTCATATCTTCCGATTTGATAAGGATAAGGACATTCAAAGTCAGTGTCCTCTCCCTTTGTGAAATCAAACACCCAATAATCCTCTGGTAGGATGATGACCTCTGCCATACACAAGGCCAAATGGCTCTAATTCATCATCCTTCGCAAATAGGTTTGAAGCCTTGATTGACAAGGCGAGTCTATGTCTCTTGGCCTAGAAGTGGCAATTCTTCCGGGCTATGCGGTTGCTCGTCGCATGGACTCAGAGGGAGATTGGAAGAGACATTTGATGTTCAGTCCAGCGATTGGATTACTGATTTGCCTCGGCCTTGCTGGAATCTCTTTCATACTTGAATGGAGTCTTGAAACACTTACACTTTTGTTGATTTTAGCAAATATTTCAGCGATGATATCTATTAGGGTTGAATTGGAGCCAGAGCCATTAACCAACCACATAGAGAGGACCTCATGGTTTTGGATTTTCACAGTTATTGCTTGTTTCATCGCAATGACCCCTTTGACATACATGCGGCCAATGGGTGTTGATTGGATTGGATTTGCTTCTTTGACTGATGCAGTATCACGAAACGGAGGATTCATTTTGTCAGACCCTTCTATTGGTGAATGGCTCTACCCCCCTGCATTCCCAACATTAGCAGCATGGTTAGGGGAAGCTCCGCACGCCAGCGTATTTTGGCTTGGGACAATGTGTTTTGTCGCTTTGTTGTTGGGAATTGCCGCACTTGGTGAAAAGATGGGCTGTGGCCATTGGACAATCATGGCAATGTTGCTAGCACCAGCACTATTCGCAAAAAATCTTGATTCTGGTTATCCAACTGTTGCGAGTCAACTTGGATTAATTGTAGTATTGATGATGTTTGGAGATAAACTTAGATGGGAAATTGTTGCTATTACAGCCTTAATCGTGGCAATGATTCATCCTACTGGATTAATCTACGTTTCAACGCTAGTTATCGCTCAATTATTGGTAACAAAAGGCAAGGAATTCACAATAACAGATACGGTTCAATCTGCAATCTTATCGGTTGCGATTATTATTGTGATAATTGCTTTGACACCTACCTTTGATGGCAAGGCTGTTTTCGCTGAGTACGGCTGGCAAGGCGGTGCACCAATGCTGGTATATGGTGGCCTTTTGATTCCACTCGGAATATGGTCGGCATGGACCATGAGAAGTGATAGCAAAGCAATGATTTTCGCACTTTGGTTTGGCTTGAATTGGATATTGTCAAGTATCCACATTTTCGATGGACTAGAAGGGATTACTATTCTGTCAATGCTATCTTATGCGCTGTATTCAATGAGTATGCACGCATTCCATATTCCACTGGCAGCACTTGTTGGAATGCGTCTTTCAAAGGTTGAGGGTGGTATCTCATCGGATGGTGGAAGAGCGATAATGATCGTAACTCTTCTGTTGTGCGGAATCGCACACAGCGCACTTTCCGAGTTATCAAAGCACGATGAATTACATGCAATATCTGATGGAGATGAGGCTTTGATTGAAGCGTTGGACAACCTTCCAGAAGGCTCGGTAGTTTATGCGGAAAATGAACACTGGGGCCATATCTATTCGATACCAGACCATATTGGAATAACGACTGTGCCAACACTTGGAATCCTCAAACAAGAACACTCGATTCAAAATGCGGCAACTACTGCAATAGTAGCAGACAATATTCCAAAATTACGTGAATTGGGAATTACACACGCCATCGCTTCTCCTAAAGGCGTGATGATGCAATACATACAAGCCTCAATCCATTGGGAAAAGATGTGGTCTAGCCAAGCATCCACACTTTACATTCTTGAAGATGATATGATGGTTTCAGAATTCGTTTCAGTAGAAGGCGAAAACATGCGAGTTGACCCATGGGCAGAACTTCGAGAGAGAGACCCATTCAACCTCGGAGATGAAAAATTGTACATTACTGAGGGCAAACACACCTTCGCAGTTAACGATAGTTTTGCTTACGAGGTTTGTATTATGACAGAATTCGTTGGAGAGGTTTCTGCAGTAATCAACTCAAGGGAAATAACAGGTTCAGGTTGGTACAATACCTGTGTTTATGCTGGCGGTGGAGGTTTTGAAATAGACATCACAAGCAAATCAAAACTATGGATTAATCCCCTCGGGGCATCGGGTAGAGGCGATGCACTGTTTGATGAAACTGGGATTCGGGTTCATTGGATAGAAATTGTGTATTTGGCCTAGGTTTTAGGGAAAGACACTACAACTACTACGCACTCCACGTATTGTGTCAAACCTATTCATCATGCTCCCTACACTTGATGAAGAGGGGGCTTTGGAAGAAATTTACTCGCGAATACCACTCGAGGAACTTAAGCAAAAGGGCTACTCCAGTAGGGTTGTAGTCGTAGATGGTGGTTCAAGCGATAACACGTTGAGTATCGCTCATGAACTAGGATGTGAAGTAATCAATCAATGGGGAGAAGGTAAGGGAATCGGGATGCGTCAAGGCTTTGAGAGATTCCTAGAAAGCGGTGATGACAAATTAGTCATGCTTGATTGTGATGGAACTTACCACCCAGAAGAGATCACAAAAATGGTTGATGGGATACCAAATGGCGGGATTGCGATTGGTGATAGATTACATGGAAATCTTGAGGCAGATGCGATGACAAGCACAAATTGGATTGGAAATCAACTCTTAACTTGGCTTGCAGTGGCCCTTCACGGCAAGACTATCAACGATTTGTGTTCAGGATTTTGGGCATTTTCAAGGGATGCAATAAGCAGATTACAACTCAATAGCATGAGATTTGAAATCGAGGCAGAAATGTATACCTCATGCGCTTATTTGGACATTCCGATTAGGCATATTCCAATCTCTTATTCGAAAAGGGTTGGAGAGGCTAAACTTGGAAGTATCAAAGATGGTACGTCAATTGCGAGGAAACTCATCATAAGGAGAATCTTCCCCACACCACACGAGGAGAAATGATGAGTCGGTACAACGTGGCGATTTTGGGAGCTAGCGGCCTAGTAGGCCAACGGCTTCAAGAATTGCTTTACGACCATCCATTCTTTGACGTGGTTGCAATTGCAGGTTCTCCAAATTCGGTTGGGCTAATGCATGAAGAAATAGAGTGGAGATTAGATTCTCCCAGGCCAAGTTACGATATCCTAGTGTGTTCGATGAGCGATATTCCTGATGTTGACATAGCGTTCTCTGCTTTACCGAATAATGTAGCCGAAGTTGTAGAGCCCTCGCTTGTTGCAAGAGGAATCCACGTGTTTTCAAACGCGAGTGCCTTCAGAAGAATTGCAGGCATACCTTTGGTGATTCCTGAAGTAAACCCTGAGGATATGCAATCATACGAAGGACACGCATGTGCAACAAATTGCACTGTAGTGCCGGTAATCACCCCGATTATTGGGCTAAAGTCTCTGGGACTTGTCTCGGTTACAATTCACACCCGTCAGGCATTATCTGGTGCAGGTTGGAAATTATTATTCGACGAGGATGCTCTTTCTGGTAATGTAAATCCAATGATACCTGGAGAAGAGGAGAAACTGATTGCTGAACTAAAGTACCTACTCGGTATGGAAATACCTGTAATCGCATCATGTAATCGCGTGCCTGAAATAGATGGCCACTTTGTTTCATGTGGAGTTGAGGTAAGTAGAGAAACGTCGCTTGAAGAAGTTTTGAAATTGATGAAAATTCCAACATTAAATCTACCCTCTTCCCCAAAAGTGGTGAACAATATTATCGATGAATCTCCCAATAGAGAAGCACATCTTTGGGTAGGAAATGGAATGACAACAACCGTAGGGAATGTTAGGGTTGAGGGCAATATTATCCGATTCGATGCACTTTCTCATAACACGGTTAGAGGTGCTGCAGGCGGAGTGATACTTTTGGCTGAATTTGCTGTCAGAGAAGCATACATCACCAAATAGTCAACCGGTAGTGGATGGTTTGGTGGTTGCATGGGCGTCACGGCAATGATTCCGAATATGACCTTTCAACAATTAAAGGATGAAGCCAATTCTCGTTGGCAGGAAATTTGGGACGGCGATGCAGGGCGTCTTGAAATTCTCTTACTTTGTCCACGCAAGGAAAGGAAATTGTTGGAATTACACGGAGATATGATCGACCACGGTCAACCAGTTATGGGTATTTTTCATCGTCCAAGAGCCGAAGCCCAACTGATTAGTGAGCAAGGTTTCGACCCAAAAGCAGCATCCTTCCAATTTGTCAATATTTCAAACGCTGATATGGGTCCTTGGATGCAACAACTGGTCACACAAGAAGGTTGGTTGCGAAGTACCGTAGAAATCGTTCCGGTTCCATTTACGTTGGATATTCCTAACCAAAGACCGTTTGAGAAGCACTCTATCTTGTGCTTTAGACATCCTAGCCTGCCTCCTCTGGAGAGGTATTTCTTGCCTTACCCTGTACACGCACTTGTGGGTAAAGCATTCGTTTCACTGCCGCGCAGGCAAGCTGCGGAACTAGCAAGACAACAAGCAGAAATTTTGGGTGTCGGGCTTGCAAAACCCGAACCTGAAATCGTTGAAGTTCCTATTGTTGAATCGATGCCTGAGGTCCAAACTCCAACATCGAATGAGGATTCTAATTCCGAGTTAGAAGATGCATTCATTGCAGAAATGATTCCACAAGAAGTCGAGCAAGTAGCCCTACCTACATCAGATAACGATACAGGCGAACAAGCACCTGAAGAGATTGAGAGCGTTGCCCTCCCAGGCACTGAAGTTGTATCGAGTGATGCGACAGAAACCGTAGATGAAAGCGTACCACTACCTGCTAGCGCACCAGAAACCGATGATACTTCTCCAATCGAGAAGGAGTTCCGTGCCTTAGTCCAAGAATTACTTGATGCGGGAGTCGACCCGTCTGATATGATGTCTGACTCTAGATTGGAAGACATCAATGAAAGGGCCTTAGCCCAGAATTTTGAGACATGGCCCGTATTCATGCAGATGGTTAGTTGAATGCGAGGGTTCAAAGACAAGTTAGGGGTGGGACAATCATGGCTTTCTGTGTACAGTGCGGACAAATGCAAAACGACGGCACTAGATTCTGCAGATTTTGTGGAGGCCAGCAACCGGGGGACCAGTTGATTGCGAGACTACGTATGGAAGCTGAATCTATCAGGTACCAAATGCAGCAAATGCAAGCACAACAAATGCAGCAAATGAACTACGGTCAACAGCAGAATCAACAGCGTTGGTGATTGGATTGAAGCTTCGCCAATTGGCGATTAAATTGTCAAAACTGCCTAGCCACCCCTGTAATAGTGTCGAACTCGAACAATATCAAACAGAAGGAGACTTGGCGGCACTTTGGCTTGCACAAATCGATGCCCATGATGGATTGGATGGGAAAACGGTTCTAGACTTAGGCGCAGGTAATGGCATATTGGGACATGGAGCCCAATTATTGGGGGCAGAGGTAACATTCGTTGAGTGCGATAAAGACGCTGCAAAACTTTGTGAAAAACTCGGACCGACAATCACAGGAAGAGTTGGCGAAATAGAATTGCCAAAGGTTGACATCGTAATTACAAATCCACCTTGGGGGGTCCAGACTCACGGTGCAGACCGTGCTTTCATCGATTCAGCTCTAGAATCTGCACCGGTAGTACACATGATGCATAGCGCCGCAGCGACTCATTTGCCAGATGGCGAAGTCATCCTTCAAGGAGAGTTCAGGATGCCAGCAACTTACCAACACCACAACTCAAGAATGGGTGCTACCGAGATCAAATGTTGGCGTTTCACCCGATGAGAGGGGTTCAAAAGTAAACAGCCCTCGCCTCAACTATCCCCTTCCCGTCACCCGTAGGGTGATTCCCCAAAACATGAGCGTGAAATTATGGCGACAATCGTCACCCCCGGAACTGTAGTAGGAACTGCAGATAAGAACAGCCCTGGTAAGGGTACAGCAGAAGAAAACGGCAACCTAATCGCATTACTAACAGGCGTTGTTAGCGAAATTGATGGCGTAATTAGCGTCAATACTTACAACGAAATGTTGCGTGTTCAAGTCGGAGATACCGTAATTGGAGAGGTCGTCAAACTCAACGAAAAATCTGGTGAAATCAGAATCATCAGTGTTGAAGGAAAGCCAAATCGCTCGGTTATGGCAGACCAAGAGTATGCCCAATTCCACGTAACCAAAATCACGGACAGATTCCTTCACAACACTGCGGACGGACTACGTCGCCGTGACATCGTTAGAGCAAAGGTGCTAGAGGCTGGAAACGTAATTCGAATCGACATGCGAGAAGACGATGACTGTGGAGTTCTATGGGCACTGTGCCCGCCGTGTGGCGATACTTTCGAAGCTGAATTAAACGGAGATTGGAACGTTGTTTGCAGAACTTGTGGCAACAAATCATTCCGCGCTCTTGCCGATGATTTTGGGGGAGAAGCTGGAAAGGCTGCAATGAATGGCGCAGGTAAGCGCTGGAGCGGAGAAGCCGAAGCACTGTTCGCAAAGGGTAGTGCAGGTCGTGCTACCTTCATCGCTGAAGACATTCGTGAAGATGGTCGAGAGCGCGAGTACTTCAGATTCGAAGGTGAAGGTGGCCAAGGTGGCCGTGGGCGCAGAGAAAAAGCAGCACCAGGTTGCAGACTCTTCATCGGCGGACTATCTAGAGATGCTGAAGAAGATGAAGTTCGTGACATGTTCAAGAAACACGGAAAGGTCACAGATTTCGCATTGATGCGTGATGATGATGGCAATCTCCGAGGATTCGGTTTCATCACATTTGCATCTAAAGATATGGCTGACGCTGCAATTGCGGCTTTGGACGGTCAGAAAATCAAGGGTCGAAGAATCGGTGTTAGAGATGCCGATGCTCCAAGAGAAGACAAAAAGAAACGTGCACCAAGACCACAAGGAGCTAGACTCTACGTTGGTAATCTTCCATTCAAAGCCACTGAAGATGACTTGTCAGCCCTGTTCAAAGACCACTGTGACACTGTTCATGTCCAGTGGGCAACAGATAGATCTGGCCGTAAGAAGGCATTCGCATTCGTTACCATCCAGCCTGAATCAAAGGGTGAAGAAGTCGTTAGCAAACTCAACGGCAGCGACTTCATGGGACGCAATATCAAGGTCGATGTCTCTAAACCTCAAAACCGTGACAATAAAGGAAAATCCGGCGGTAAACCCGGTGGCAAATCTGCTCGTGAATTGCGTGCTCTTGCTGAAGAGGAAGAAGACGCCAAGAAGAAAAAGCGCCGACCTCGAAAGGAATGAGGTGGAAAAATGAGTGAGTCCGGAGAGGCCTCCTGGCTCATCATTGACGGCTACGAGGATGAGCCGGCTGCTTTCGGTGTCCCACCTTATGTTGGATTTCACATCAGATACATTTGCGGAGTCTTAGAAGAGAAGGGTATCGAATACGAATACTGTCCCATAGATTCGTACAGAATCAATCCTCCATCACTGGAAAACCGACTCGGAGTTGTAGTACTAGCCGGAGCAATCGTCCCAGGAAAATACCTCAGGGGAACTCCAATTTCTCTTCGTGAAACTAAGGAGATAATCTCTGGAACGCCGGGGGATACTCCAATCCTCTGTGGAGGATGGGCGATTAGGGGATGGAGACACCAAGGCTGGAGTCCACTTCGCAGAAGCCTATTCTTGGCTTTACAGGATACCGATGCAACACTAGATTACTTCCTATCGAAAAACGAATGGAAGCACCAGCGACGAACTGCTGAGCAGTGGACCGCTTGGGCACATGCTGGTGCTCGCTCCAAGGCAGTAACTCACAATCCAGATTTGAGCGGTCCTTTGACTTACGAAGTCGAAGTTTACCAAGGCTGCGTTCGCTACAAGAGAGGATGCAAATTCTGTATTGAACCAAAGAAAGGCGTGCCAATTTGGCGCAGTCCAGAGGACATCATTCAGGAAGTGTCAATCGCCCATGATATGGGTGTAAAGCACGTAAGGCTAGGAGGCATGACCGACACTTACACCTACATGGCAGAAGGCGTTGTTGAGATGGAATATCCTCGACCAAATCCAGAGCCAATCGCAAAATTGCTGCACGGTTTGAGAGATGATGAGCGCCTAGGAATCCTTCATACCGACAACGGTAATCCTTCGATTATTGCAGAACACCTAGAAGAGGCAGAGGAGATCACAAAGACCCTAGTCGAAACACTATCTGACGGCGCAGTACTCTCTTTTGGACTTGAGTCTGCAGACCCAAGAGTGCATGAAGCAAACTGGTTAAACTGTGATTCAAAACAACTCAAATCCGCTATTGCCCTGATTAACAAACACGGGCGTGTGCGTGGAGAAAGAGGACTTCCAAAGTTACTACCAGGTTTGAATTTCATCGCCGGTCTAAACGGCGAAACAAACGAGACATACAACATAAATCTCAGACTCCTAAACGAATTGAAAGACGAAGGTCACATGATTCGCAGAGTTAACATTCGCCAAGTAGAAGGCGAAGGTTTCCAAGAAATCGATGATGCTGATTTCAAGGCTTTCAAAACAACAGTGCGTGATGAATTCGACGGGCCTCTTCTAGAAGAAATGCTTCCAACTGGCACTATACTCAATGACGTATGGTGGGAAGCACATGAGGGGAGAACTCGCTTGCCAAGGCATCTAGAGCCCGAGGCTCGCTCACCCGATGTACACGGCAAAGCGGGAATCACGTTCGGGCGCCAAATTGGTGCATATCCAATTCTTGTAGGCATGAATTATCTTGCACCACTTGAGACTTACAGCAACATCATGGTCACTGGTCACGGTGCTCGCTCAATCACCGGAATAGAAGTTGGGCTGGACTGGCGTACGGCTTCAGAAAAGCAACTTGCGGCAATCCCTGGCATTTCTGCAAAGGGCGCTTGGAATCTAATCGGTGCTAGAGTCAAGGCGATTTCAAAGAAGAAAGAATTCGATGAGATAGAGGATTGGTTCAAGGCTGCTGGTGTTCAAATTCCGCAGGCAGTGGATATCGCAAAGATACTGAATTGATCACTCGCCAACCCATGCATAGGTTCGCATTCCTTCTTCGACACCTTCGTCTCCGACATCTACCAATGCGAACTCGCCTTGTGGAGTAATGATTGATTCCTTAGCCAATCCCTTGTGCAGAGCTTCGTAAGTTACACGGTCGATTGCAATTCTACCTTCCAGTCTCTCAAAGAGATTCCAGCGGCTAGCGATTTCTCTCCAAGATGGCTGAACTTCAGCCTCGAATACCTTGGC
>WTIA01000142.1 GCA_011522915.1 Methanobacteriota archaeon | reverse complement strand
AATTGGAGATACCGAAAATAAAACAGTCGCAAATAAACGAATTGATGATTTTTTGCTCCAAATTGACAGAATGAAAGAGAATGGATTCAAGATAATTTGGACCGTTCACAATATTTTGCCCCATGATGCTATCCTTCAAGATTGCCAGATAAGACTAAGGGTCGAATTATTGAAACGTTGTGACCTAATTCATACAATGTGTGATGACACAATCGAGTTATCTGAAGCATTCTTTACCATCCCACAAAGTAAGATTGTGAATCTTCCCCATCCAACGTACGAGAGTTTCTACCCAGACCAATATAGCGAGATAGAATCCCGATTCCAACTCGGCATTAACAATGACGAGTTTGTATTCTTGTTTTTTGGATCGATTCAAGCATACAAAGGATTGCATGATTTAGTCAGGGCTTTCAAACAATTAGAATCAAACACTGAAAGGAAACTGAAACTCATTATTGCGGGTAAGGTGTACAATCAAAGTAATTTCAAGACAATAAAGAACGAGATCGATGCCTCTGAAAATATTCTGCTGATGCAAAATCGTATTGCTAATGAAGATGTACAACATTACTTCAAAGCAGCAAATGTTTGTGTTTGCCCATACAGGATTACTCTAAATTCTGGGGTTGCCCATTTGTCGCACACTTTCGGAACACCGGTGATTGGGCCAAATGTTGGAGGATTCAAGGAATTGCTTTCAAATGGAGGCGGTTTAACATTCAAGCAACTTGATTTTGAAGATCTGGTCTCCGCTATGAATAAATCACTGAGCATGGATTTCGAAAAAGAACGAAAGAAAATCATGAAAATAAACAGTAAATATAATCCAGCAGAAATTTCTTCTAAACTTGCGCACATCGTTTCAGGAGTTGATTCGAATGAATGATGAAAAAATACTCTCAAAGGAAATCATTGATGTTGAAGAGAAGACAATGTATGAATTCTCATTGATTGCTTGGCATTATGGAGAGTTCACAAGCAAAGGAATGGTTTTCTATGTCAAATTCTATGACTCTATGAATAAAGAATTGGTAAACCGAGTGTTTAGATTTAGTTCCTCCCGCGCCTTTACAAATTACATTTACCTATCCACTGGAACAAAAGATGAACCTGTAATCAAGAATGTTTCAATCATGACTCCCGCCAATGCAAAGAAAATGGAAGTCGGTTTGGTAATTTGGGGATATCTTGATTCTCCAGAAGGAAGTATACTGCTAAACGATAATCCGACATCTAAGATGGTTGATACATCTCAAGGCGATTCCTCGACTCTCATCCATATTAATGACAAATGGATTTATTCAATAAATCTCAATTTAGAAGTTCCGGATAGCAGAATTGGAAGAGTTGCAATTCTCGGAGTCAGATATTTTGACTCAAAAAATAAAGAAATTCGACCAACAAAAAGGGAACACATTTTTTGGTCAAGTGAATTAAACATGCATTATCGATACATTACATCTCAAGATGGAGGGAAATTTTTCACGATGGAACACATGTTCTATCCTCCTGAAAACACTGCAATGATGGAATGTTCGATTCTAAATTGGAAAAATGCCGATTGTAAGATTACAATTGATGGCCCTTTGAAATCAAGTATCAATTGGAATCATTCTGATAAAAAAGGACTTTTACAAGAAATTGAATTGTTGGATTCTCAAAATTACAGCACGTACAACAAACGTGCGGAAATTGTAGCTAACTCATCCAGAGCAAAACAACTTGAGATGAATTATGAATCGTTTATTCACTGCGGAGATTTACTTTCAGCACGTGATTCCGCTAAAGAATTGTACTCTCTGGAGCAAAGCAAATCAAACCTTCACAGAGTGAGCCATGTAAGTTCACTTATCGAATCCCTAAATCCAGATTGGAGTCCATCACTAAGCAGTTCTGATACTCTTCAAAGCAAATTGCAACCGAACAAGATTATGCATTTGTTTAAGGTATCTTATCCATTTGAATCAACAGGAGGATCCATCAGAAATTTGAATATTGTAAGTAGTCAACAAAAATCTGGAATTGAACCCTTTGTTGTAACTCCTCTAAACTATCCAAGAATTTTCAAAATCAACGATTTCCCTGTTGAAGAAGACATCGAAAAGGTTCGCCATATCAGATTAGACTTGGGTAGTCAGAATACGTCTCAGCTAACCTACATAACGAAGAATTTACAATTGAACACCTTACTTTTGGCGGGGATAATTCGCAAAGAAGCGCCTGGAATTATTCACGCTGCTTCTGGATACAAGGGTTATGAATTGGCGACTATGGCTGAAACTTTATCTCGACATTTTTCGATACCATGGATATACGAAGTTCGGTCCTTCCATGAACACACATGGACAAATGACCACTTCCAGGCTGAAACATCGATTCACACCAAACTGAGGATGGATAAAGAAAATTCACTGATGCAAAAAGCGGATCATGTTGTAACAATTAGTGAATCAATGAAGGAAGCAATAATCAAACGAGGAATACCAGAAAAGAAGATTACAGTTGTTCCAAATGCTGTTGACACCAGCTATTTCAAACCAAAGAAAAAAAGTACAAAACTGATCAACTCGCTTGGACTTAAAAGTAAATCTGTGATTGGATATATCTCAAACATGTCATACAGAGAAGGACATGATGTGCTAATCAAGGCTTTCAAAACTATCAGTAAAGAAGTCACAGATGCTATACTATTGCTGGTTGGAAGCGGTAGAGAAAGGGAGAACCTAGAGAAACTTGTGAATGAACTCGGGCTAGAAGAAAAAGTGATATTTACGGGAAATGTCGATCACTCATCAATCAAAGAATACTACGCATTAATCGACTTATTCGTTGTACCAAGAAGAAGAGATTTTGCTGCTGATTTAGTAACTCCACTAAAACCATACGAAGCTATGGGAATGAAAATTCCTTTACTAATGAGCGATAGAGCGGCTCTAAAGGAAATAATTGGTGAAGATAGAGGATTCATTTTCAAAACTGAAGACGAGGAAGATTTAGCAAATGTAGCAATCAGTTGCCTAAACGATCCGTCCGAGTGTAAAAGAAGGGCAAATATTGCTCACGAATGGCTGATTGCGAATCGTACATGGGAAATGAATGCTGAAATTTACAAGCAGTTATACCACAATCTCACAAGGTGATACGATGCATAAATTTCCACATGATTACTGGAGTGGGGTAAATCACCCATACAGAAT
>WTIA01000101.1 GCA_011522915.1 Methanobacteriota archaeon | reverse complement strand
GTACATACCCGCTTCCTGAAGCGCAGTTGGACCGTTTCATGTTCAAGATGAGCGTCGGTTATCCTGACCGTGCAGACGAAGATGAAATCCTCGCTCGACGTATTAACCGTGGAAAGGATGCTGTTGACGTCGACGTAATTACCGACCCACAGCGTGTTATCGCTATGCAGCAAGCATGTGAAGACATCTATGTCGACCCTGCATTGCGCATGTACATGGTTGAAATCGTAAGCAGAACTCGTGAAGATCCTCGTGTACTCGTAGGCTCTTCTCCTCGTGGTTCTCAGGCGCTACTAAAGACGTCTCGTGCAGCAGCTGCTCTACGTGGACGTGACTTTGTAACACCTGACGATATCAAGACAGTCGCTGAACTTGCAATCGCACACAGAATTATCCTGAAACCTGAACACCAAATCAAAGGATTGGAAGCAGGCGAAGTAATTCAAACAATCTTGCGAGAAGTTCCAGTGCCTACTGTCTGATTTTCTTAATTGAAACAGAGAGGCGAGAGTCATGTGGAGTCGTAAGAGTGCAATGTTGGGTTCCTTAGCGGTAGCAATGTACCTGCTAGGACTTACATTGAGGAATTCGCAATTGGTTACCATCGCGGTAGTAATTTTCGTATTCCTAACTTGGGCAGCATTGTTCGGTGGACACGCCGACGTTGCTGCTAGCGGCCGTCGTGCAGAAGAATGGTCTGGAGAAGAGGGAGTATCTTTGTCCAATGTTTCTGCAATGCGTAAACTCTCGAGTGCTAGAATTTTTGAAGATGGTGAAGTAGGTGTCACACTACGTATGCAGAATCATTCCGCACTTGGAAAGATTCTGGAAGTAAAGGATAGAGTCCCTGAAGTAATGCGTATCAAAGATGGTGCAAATTATATTTTAATGGAACTTGGTCCACGCCGTGAGACTTTCATTGAATACACTGTTGAATGTCCACTTCGAGGCTTTTACAGCCTTGGGCCGGTCGCTGTTCGTGTACAAGACCCGTTCGGATTATTCCACAAGGAAAAAGAGCTGCATGTCTACAATGACTTCCTTGTGTTCCCGAAGATGGAAGATTTGAAAGAAACATTCGTCAAGTCTCGCGTGCCAAAGATCTTCACTGGTGCTGTAAATATCAGACAACCAGGACCTGGTTCTGAGTTCTATTCTCTAAGAGAGTACTTTGAAGGAGACTCCTTCAGAGCAATTAACTGGTCTGCGTATGCAAGAAGTGGTAAATTGATGGTTAATGAAAGAGAAAGGGATGCTGTCAGTGACATCATCCTAATCGTCGACTCTAGAGCAGTTTCTGAAACAGGACCAGTCTCAAGAAATGCGCTTGTATATTCAACGAGAGCAGCTGCGAGCCTAGCAAAATATTTCCTTGGCCGCCGTGACTCTGTAGGCCTAATCACTTACGGTGACGAAGTTGTAAGCGTCGACAGAGATACTGGAAAGAAACAGTTGTACGTAATTCTAACCAAATTAGCCGGTGCAATGGCAAGAGGAAACATTCCTCTACAGGTTGTTGTGAACAGAATTATGCCTCACATTAACAAAGGAAGCCCGATAATTGTGCTTTCAAACTTAGAGGATGACCCAACAATCGTAAATGCTCTACGTGATTTCAGAGCACGAGATTTCGATGTAACAGTATTGTCACCATCTAGTCTTGAATTTGAATTCGATGCAAAGAGACTTGACAGGACTGGATATGAGGTTCTAAAGACAGAGAGAGACGTCCTTATCAGTGAATTGAGAGGCCTTGGAGTCAACATCATGGATTGGGAGCCTGATATGCTACTATCAACGGCACTTGCAGGAGCAAGAGGATTCTGAGGAGGTAGAATAATGGCAACAAAATCCGGAGACACTGCTCACCTTTACGACGGAAAAACCGTGCGCTCATCAGCCCCTTCAAGAAAGAAGTTAGCTGGAACAGCAAGTGCAACCGGTGAAATTCCTAAGGATGCAATCCCTACCGTCGAGATTCCATCATTTGTCGAAAGTTTGCTAGGAGGTCCATTGATTCCAAAAATGAAATTCCTTCCTGCGGACAAGATGGTTCAAAATCTGCAACTCGGTACCTATGGTGTGTTGATTGCCCTAGGAATATTGACTTACATTGTCACTCCGGCTGTCGGGACTCTTTGGTTTGCAATCACAGGCTCGATAGCAATTGCAAACATTCTGCAACTATTGGTGGTTGCTGGTGCAATTGGAACAGGGTTTTGGGGAACAATGACTAGAGATGCAAGATTTATGCTAACCTCTTACATTCTTTTCATACTGTCAGTGATGCGTTTCGCATCATCCAAGGTCTCACTTTCCCAAGATATCTTTGGATTTGGAGACAGCCAACTTCTTCTAACAATTCTTGTAGTTGTGTACGCAGTACTTTTGGTAATGTACTTTGAACTCTCAAACGGTGTAATCAGGTTCAGTATGCTTGACACATCAATTAGAACACGTGAAGTTTACGTGATGAACGTCAAGAAGATTATTGGTAAGTATCACAGGTCTCTAGTAATCAACCCGTTGATCGCAGGAACTTTAGCCATGCTAGTATTATCTGTGAACACAATTCTACCTGCATTTGTTTCCCTATTCTCTGAACAAATGGCTACTAGAATGGAAGAATCTGTGGAATTGATTTCAGTTTACGGAGTTGCACTTGGTACATTATTCGTGTTCATTGTGGTAGGAGCACTATTCGCTTTGGACCTACCAACTCATCTGCAATCCTGGAGAGAAAACAAGGACTGATACAAGTCACGGATAGTTTCGTGCAAGTTTTCTGTCTCAACAATTATTCTAATTCCATATTCATTTTTTGAGACAATTTCGTGGGTAACAGGAATTCTAGGTTTTCCGATAATTGAGATGATTGCAGTTTTGAAAACTATTTTCCCGGTTATTTTTGATTCGATGTGATGGAGGTCATCCATTGGAAGGATAATCTTCATTCCTTCTGGAGTTGAATTCATCAACCAAGGTGTGATTCCAAAGTATTCTATGTCCGACAGTAGTTCGCTGCTCAAAGGTTTATCATCAGTTATCACAGCAACCCCGGGCTGACATCCTATCGCAATCACTTGTTCATTATTGATATCGGGTCCTATTGTTGTCTTTGCTTCAGACCCGTGGTTATGGAAATTTTTGATTTCGATTGGTATTCCTTCCTCAATTAGTGGCAATACTGTAGCAGGGTGGATAATCGGGGTTCCATGCATAGATAATTCAGCAGCTTGTCCATAGCCGAGGTAAGATATTGCAGGAGTTTCTATTCCCCATCTTGGGTTTAATCTCTTTATTCCGTCAATATCCTTCCATAATACCAACTTTGATGCTTTAGTCAGATTTGCAAAAGCCGCTGCTGAATGGTCGGATCCTCCTCTAGTAAGCAACGCAATGTTACCATCATCGCCTTCACCAAACCAGCCTGTTAGGATTGGGATACCAACAAGACTTTCCAAATCCATCTCACGCTTTGATGCATGAATATCAATTTCCTTAGCACGCCCAATTCCCTTTAATCTCAATCCGATATCCTCAGCACCTACAGGGTGGGAGTTATGGAAACCATTATCTCTCAGCCTATGTGCTACAGCGAGTGCACTAAGTCTTTCACCTGCTGCAAGGATTAGGTTTTCTGAGTGTAATGATTTTTCACCACTTGCTAAATTTAGTAATTGATCTGAAATTCCAGAGATTACTTTTTCGAACAAATCAGAAAAATCACCTTTATCTAAACCCGGAGCGAACCTAAGATGTTGATAAATTAAGTCTTGAACAAGCCTTCCAGCGTATCTTGGTTCTCTTGATGCTCGAATTAAGCGGTCTGTCATTCCCCATAGAGCCGATACGACAATGATCGGTTTTCCTTCTGAATTTCGAATAATTTCACCAATACGGTCTATGTCTTTACCTTCTCTAAGGCAAGATCCACCAAATTTGTGAACGACTATTTCACTCATCTATGTAACCACCTTGTATGGCTAGATCAGCGATTACCAACCTTGCTACCGCTTCTACAACTGGGCGTGCTCTTGGGCCGATAACAGGGTCGTGTCTTCCCTTGATTGCTAATTCTTCCATCATTCCAGTAACCTGATTGAAGGTTTCCTGGGGTTTAGATATCCCACTTGGTGGTTTGAATGTAATTCTAACGTGGATTGGAGCACCACTTGCCATGCCTCCAAGAGCGCCGTCGGCTCCTTCTGATAGCGTCATATCCTCGCCCCAAGTATCATTGTGCTGACTACCTCGCATTTTTCCAGCATCTACTCCTCTACCAAATTCCACTGCCCTTGCAGCAGGAATAGCCATTAAGGCTCTGGCTAATGCTGGTTCGATTCCTTCAAACCATGGCTCACCAAAGCCAACAGGGAGGCCTGAAATTACCAAGTCAATACGACTACCAAGAGAATCTCCATCCTTTCTAGCTTGTTCTGCTAGATTTATTCCTTCTTCTCCCTCAAGTCCACCAAGAGCTCCAACCTTTGCCTCTATTTTCCAATCCTCGGGAAGCACGTTTCTCGATAAAGATGCAGATGCGACAAGCCCCGCAGTTAATCTTGCAGAGAACGAACCTCCTCCTCGTAGGTCTGCAGCCCCTTCTGTTTTGACACTAATCGGATGGTCTACATGGCCAGGTCGAGGCTGGTAAGGTAAGAATGAGTAATCTTTTGATTTCACATCTCGATTTCTAATCAATAGCAAGATTGGCATTCCAGTTGTTTTCCCGGCATGTACACCTGAGAGTATCTCAACTTCATCGGTTTCCTTTCTCTTGCTTGCTAATCCAGAGCCAGGTCTTCTTGCGACCATGTCTGCTATCAATTGCTCGGAATCTATTGAGATATTTGGAGGCATTCCGTCTATAAGAGCGCCCACTGCGGGGCCGTGAGACTCTCCAAAGAGAGTAACCACAATATTCTCGCCTAGACTCATGCGCATGAGTATCGAGTAGGCTCAGCAGGCTTTCATTGAAGAATATGATTATTCTTCCACAGGAGTCAAATCAGCGTTGATTATCTTCGTTTCAATCAATTCAATATCCTTTATTCTGCCATACCATTTTTTCAGTTGGTCGATAGATTGAGAATTTACCGAAGGAGAAAATATTGCTATCGCAGGTCCAGATCCACTAATTCCAGCGGCCCTCGCGCCGTTGACAAATGCGTCATTGGTCAGTTTCCTACCAATAGGGTCATTCAATGCTCCAACAACGCCTCTGCCATTCCAGGTTAAAGCCACCAAATCATTACCTTCCTGTAATGCGTTTAGGGCTTGAGCAAAGGCCTGCTGATGGAAACTGAAATCTTCGATTTGAGGTCTATTTTCTCTATCGCCCCTGCAAACAAGAAGAACATTCCAATCATCGGAGTTAGGGCCAGGTGATTCTAGCAATAGTCCACTTCTAGCATCCGCAGCGTTAGAATCTACCAATTTCCAACCACCTTCCAAGGCAGCCCAAGTATCATCGTAACTACCAGTTAGTGAAACTCCGCATGCAAGTTGGGCAGCTGCCGCAATATCCACGATATCTCCATTTTCTAAATCGTATTCCGAAGCATCGCAAAGCGCTTTGATTGCTGCCACTGAGATTGCAGAACTTGACTTAAGGCCCTGACGAGGAGGTATTTCTGATTTTACAGACCAAAATAAATCACCATCTGGTACAGGATGTCCGGAAGTTTTCCAAACTTGCAATATCGTTTCAAGTAAATTATCAGGATCATCAAGTTCACGTCTCGACTCTTTGTCAAGCAAGCGAACTGTTACAGGTAAGTCTAGGGCAAGAGAGGCTCCATAACCAAGTCCTGCTGCATGAAGTAGGCTACATCCACCATTTGATGTACCTGAACCCAAAACAGCCATTTTGCAACCTCACCTTTCTTTGACATCTGCACTGATAATTCTACCAACGTGTCTTCCTGCTCCTCCGGTCCATCCCATTATTTTCATACCAGGTTTAAGTTCGGTAACCGAAATCAATTTCGAACCGGAAACGAGCCTAACTGTCTCCGCTTGTTGTAGGAGCGCACCTGCTTCATTATGCTTTTCATCTTTCCATTGGAATAAAATAAATGGTCGTCTTTCAATTTTTACTCGTCCAACTGTTGCTGACCGAGATATTTCTTCTTTGGAGATGACTAATACTTCGTCACCCATTTTCAATTCTGAGAGGTACCTTGTTTCTCCATTTGCCATGAGAATGTATGTGTGAGCAGCACCGGCATTAACTCTGAATGGTCTTGTTGGAACAAATTCGGACTCCACGGTTTCTCCGTGTACCAGAACCATTGAATTTGAGTTTGAACCAACCAGCATACCTTCTCCTAGTTGTAGCATAGAAGTAAGGTCAATACAAATTCGGTCACCAACCCCACCTTCTTTCACTTCAATTATTTCAATTTCAGATAATTCAAAATTTGAGAATTTGTCTTCTTTGACTGTACTACTAGCACTTTCTCCTCTCTGGGACTTTGCAATTAATGCGGTCGGTAGAGTCTTTTCATCGACTAGAAGAGCATCGACTCCAATCTGTAAAGCGAAAGCAGCCCCGATTACCTGTTCGGGAGAAGATATTCTCGCAGCGACTTTTGTTGGACCCCCGTCACATGCAGCGATAATATTCTCGATTGGGATCATTTTCCATTGCCCCAAGTCAAGTAGAATCCATTCAACACTTCCTGCTATTGAACGAGCTTTGCTTTGACCTTCTGCGTTACTAACATCGACTTTTCTTCCGACTTGTTGATCGTTGATGTACAAAGCCTCACCATCGATTTCCAAATCATCTCCTAAGACTAGGTCGACGCCTTCTTGACGCGTTCCTGATTCAAGCCAAATTTGCAATCTATCACAACCCAAACTCTTGCATTGCTTGACTAACATCATAGCCATCGTGAACTATGGCTTTCAAAGCTGACACCATTCCACTTGGGTTGTCGTGTGAAAATACCTGCCTTCCCATACATACACCGCCGCCTCCGGCTTGTATAGAGTCATGTACAATCGTAAGAATCTCTTCAGTACTGCCGCCAGCAGGTCCACCTGCAATCAATACTGGGATAGGAACTGCTGATGTTACCTTGCGGAAGGATTCGATGGAACCAGTCCATTTTGTTTTCACAACAGCACATCCTAATTCAAACGCCAATCTTGCAGCGTGGGCTGCTGCTTCTGTATCATCTCCTTCCATTACACTTAGATTTGGACCTCGAGGATAAATCATGCCGAGAACAGGGCAATTTAGGTAATGCGCATCTTGAGTGATTAAACCAAGTCTTTCAATCATATCTGGCTCATCATCGCTGCCCATATTGACCTGAACGCTAACGCCTTTCGCACCTCGAGATAGAGATTCTTCAACACTTCCAACAAGTACCTTATCGCTGCTTCTTGTGCCCGCATGCCTTGTCGAAACAGAAAGATGGCAAACAAAATTTGCCATCGTAGAATAATGAGAAACTACCCCTTTTTGGGCAACTATCGCGTCGGCATGAGCGATTGATTGGATCAAATTATCGAGGTTTTCCAAACCTTGAACAGGGAAATCTGAAACTCCGTGGTCTACAGGAATCCACACGCCTTTTCCATTTGGTAGTAGCGTGTTGGTATCGCTCATGTACACAGGACAGGGTGGGTGAATACAAGGCTTTCTCACTTAGATAAATGGGTTTTTACAGCCCATGACACCAAAGCTGCCTCGGCTTTGGCCAAATGTTCCTGAAGCGTAGAGCGTGGAATTTCAATCAACTCTGACAATTCCTTTTTTGTGATTTTTCTAGGTTCTTCATAGAATCCAGATTGTACTGCAAAAATAGCTATTTCTAGCTGTTTAGGAGTGAGTATTTTTGTCATTGTGTCTTCTATTTCGGCGATGTTTACAACATTTACACTATCAGGAGGCAGCATCGTTCTTGCAACTTTCAAGAAACCGCTTACCCCTTCAGGAAGGCCCCGTATTGTGATTTGAACACCCTCTTCTCCAATGTAATATGGGGGTATAACGTGAAGACTATCAAAATTGATTGCAGCAACCGATAGCGGGTGTTTATTCCAAACAACAACATAACCCTCTCCACCGAAATCTGGAACAGGGTATGGGTTTAGTGGACCTTCAAATTCTAGATATGGAATCTCTTCGAGATCACTTGGACCTTTTCCATCTCGGAATTTGACATTGACAAGTTGCCTAACTCCAGTTTTCGTTACTTCAAGATGTGCTACTACTTCGAATTTCTTTGCCACATTGGTGATTAAACCAATATCCGAGGCAGCCACAGACTCTGAACTCCACTTCAATTGGACTTCTCGCACTATTAACGCTGAATCTATCTCTATATCAAACATAAGCCTGTAATGAAAGACACTATTAATTCAATTTTGCACGGAAAGGTGTTACCATGCCATTGATGCAAATAAGTAATTTACAGAGACATTATGATATGACTTCAGGTGTAGTCAAGGCTTTAGATGGCATAAATCTAGAGATAGAAGAAGGAGAAAGAATTGTTTTGCTAGGTCCATCTGGCTCAGGTAAAACTACTCTTCTAAATTGTGTTGCAGCACTTGACAGCCCCACTGCTGGTGAATATTTGTTTGCTGGAAAAGAGGTTCCTAAAGACAAATCAGAGGAAATGACAACCTTCCGTAGGGAAAATATTGGATATGTTTTCCAATTTTTCAATCTCCTCCAAGATTTGACTGTACTAGAGAACATACTCCTAATCCAAGAGTTATCTGGAGAGAAAAATAAAGAGCGAGCATTGGAATTACTCAAACTAGTAGGCCTAGAAAATGAAGTCGACCGATTCCCGGCAGAGATAAGCGGTGGACAGCAGCAAAGAGTAGCAATTGCTAGAAGTTTAGCAAAGAGTCCGAAACTACTTCTTGGAGATGAGTTAACTGGTAATCTTGATTCTAAGACATCTGAGATGGTTATGGAAGTGTTAGTGAAAGCCTGCAAATCTGAGAACATTACCACGATAATGGTTACACACGATGAGAAACTTACCAATTATGCTACTAGAGTGGTCAGGTTGGATAGTGGAAAAATAATCTCCGACAAAAAAATCAACGAATGAGGTGATAAAATGTCGCTACTGCTAACAAAACGCCTCGCCAGAAGTCTTTGGCGTACGAAACTGCGTTTATCTGCGGTTGTATTTATGGTAGCAGTTGGCGTCTTTGCTGGAATTTCATTCGGAACTTACGCAAATGCAGCAACAAACCTCTATGATGAGATTTATGACGGTGATGACGGCGTAAATCTTGCAGATATTTGGATAGATAATCCAAGTGGATTATGGAACGAATCCACTTCTGAGCAGATATGCGATTCAATTTCCAGTCAGTGGCCTGAAACAGATTACGATTTGAATAGTTGCGAATCCAGATTAATCCTCGACGGGGTTATGTTCATTGCAGATGGTGATGGAGAGGAGAAGGTAATTCCAGCAGTTTGGCATGGAATAAATGATGGAATGATTGACAAGGTTTGGATGCCAACATACAGTGACTTATCTTCCGGCAGAATCGCGGAAACAAGTGATGAAATTGTATTAGATAGTCACATAGCAGTCGATTTAGGAGTAGAAGTTGGAGATGGAATTGACATTAGCTCTGGTAACGGGAAAATGGAGTATGAGGTGGTTGGAATTGGATTCCATCCCATGCACCTTTACTTTGCAACAGAGGGTTCCACAATACCTGCAGACTCAGGTACCTACGCTACAGGATATCTCACAGCAAGTGGTTTAGAAAGACTTGGAAATATATCCTCTGGGTCATCAAATATGATTCTAATTGACGTGCAGGGGACTCCAGACTATGACTTGCAATCCACAAGTGATGTTGATGAAAACCCGGAGTTGACTAGGCTTGTATCTGATTTATCTCAATTGATGTCTGAAATAGACGAATCTCCTGTAAGCGTTTACGACCGTTCAGGAGTATTTTCTGTAGAGTTATTACGTGCTGACGCAGAAGGGGCGTCAAAGATGTACCCATACGTTACAGGCATGATTGCTGCAATAGCCGGAATTACCATTTTCCTAAGTCTGCAAAGATTGATTCAATCTCAGGCAAAGGAAATCGCAGTCCTACGGACACTCGGTGTTCCAAAGAAGGCAATTATGCCGGGCTACGTGATTGCTCCATTGGTAATCGGTGCCATAGGGTCATTGGTTGGCGCATTGCTTGGAACGTATGTTGGCGCACCTGGCATGCTATCTTTCTATGAAGAGATAATTGGTCTTCCGATAAAATCCGAGCCTGATTTCTCATTGATTACACAAATAGTAAGCATAGCTATGCTGATTGTCCTTTTGGCTGGCCTAAGACCTGCTTGGCAGGCTTCTAGATTGCAACCTTTGAAGGTTTTCAGGGGTCAACACGAGGTCAAAGTATCTTCTAGAAAGATGCAAAAAATAACCTCAAAGTTGCCCGCTACAGTTGGTCTTTCAATTCGCTCAAGCCTAAGAAAACCAGTTCGGGTTAGTTTTACCTTCTTCGCAGTTGGGATCTCAATGCTGTTATTTGGGGCAATGCTATTCATGATGAGCTCAATGGAAGATAGCTTACTGGGAGGCATAAAAGACAAGCAATCATGGGATATTCAAGCATCAACACCTTTGGACGGGGAAAGCGCTGCAATAGACTGGGTTGAACAAAATGGTGGAAATTATGAATTGATGATAAATTTCCCAATCGGCCTCGAAAATGACAGCAGAGAAATGGTTTCTTTTGGATTGGATAAGTTTTCCACAGTCGAGGAAAAAACCTCAATGATTTCGGTTGAACTCTTGGAAGGTAAAATTCCAGAGATAGGAAGCAACCCAACACAAGTCTTGGTCGATGAGGGAACCTCAAAGTTCCTAGGTTGGCAGGCCGGAGATGAAGTAACAATAATGGTTGGAAATACAGCACATACAGTGGAGATATCGGGATTAACAAAAGGAGAAATTTCGAGAACAATATATTTCCACAGAGCAGAATTATCTGCAATTACTGGGGTAGAGTCTACTTCCATACTAATTCAGATTCCTGACGGAACATCTCTTGATGGTTTATCTGATGTAACGATTGGATACAGTTTGAAAGAAGATGCGATAAATACATTTGAGTCTTTATTGGAGCAGCAACAACAATTCGTACAATCGATACAATTTCTTGGGATCGTAATCGCGATTGCGGTTTTGTTCAACACACTGCTGATGAACCTCGCTGAAAGGGACTCTGAATTAGCAACACTCAGAGTTTTGGGAGCACCGATGAGCAAATTAGGAACGATGATGTTTTGGGAGCATCTTGCAATTGGTCTAATCGGAGGTATTCTTGGAGCTGTATTCGCATACTTTGGAACGGTTCTTTTGATCGGTTCTCAAGTTCAGTGGGCCTTCTATTTCACAATCGAGCCACAATTTGCTGCCACCTTCACAATAGTTGGAATCATTGTTGCAATATCAGTTGCATTAACTCCAATCGGAATGTGGAGAATCAAAAAGATGGACTTAGTGGACAAAGTGAAGGATTTTTCACAGTAATTTTGTCCAATTCCATTAGATATTATAGGCGATGGAAATAAGACTTAGTTCGGTTTAGGGCGTAGTAATGGACCTAATTTCTTGGGTTATGATTGGTATCCTCGGGGGTGCTTTTCTCTTTGGAATTTGGTTCATGTTAGTTCGCGATGATGATAGAACATCTAGAACAATGACAATACCTAGACAAAATTTGACCCGCCGTGGTGCACCGGATTTTTCCAAAGCTCACAATGAGTTTGACCGTAAACTTGCAGAGGTCGAGCGTCACCTGAATGCAAAACGAAGGGACGAGCGAGCGATTGCTTTAGCAGAGGAAGAAGTTCGCAAGAAACTCGCTGAAGAAGCGGCTGCCAAACTACTAGCTGACGAGCAGGCAAGAATGGCTGAGATTGAAGCCGAAGAAGCAAGAAGAAAGGCCGAGTATGAGGCTGCTAGAGAAGCAGAATTGGAAGAGGCTCGCCGTCTTGCTGCTGAGAGAGAGGCAGAAAGACAAGAGGAAGAGGCTCGCCTTGCTGCTGAAAGAGAAGCAGAGCGTCAAGCCGAACTCGAGGAAGCAGAAGAGGAGCGCCAAGCAGAAATTGATGCACAAAAGGAATCTGAGGCTCTAGAAGAACAGATGGCATCTGAAGAAGCTGAGAAGGAACTTGAAGAGCGTCTAGAAAGAGAGGGTGCAAAGAGTTCCGAAGTACAAGTTTCTCTTCTATGGGACAACTACAACGACTTGGACCTACACGTTCTGTGCCCTTCCGGAGAAAGAATTCACGGAGGCAACAAAGTCTCAGAGTGTGGTGGAGAACTGGACGTCGATGCAAACGTTCGTCCTGAGACCAAGAAGCCTGTTGAGAACATTGTATGGCCTGATTTCAAAGCACCTCCTGGCGAATACAAGGTATATGTTCACCATTACAAGAAGCACAAGAAGCGACGCTCCAAGGACCCTACAAAGTTCAGAGTTGTAGTGAACGCAGGTGGAGAAGTCAAGCACTACGAAGGTGCATTATC
>WTIA01000031.1 GCA_011522915.1 Methanobacteriota archaeon | reverse complement strand
AGGAATGGGACCTAAACCCACCGCCGTTGACCAAGCTGGGCGACCCCCGCGCAAAATGGGCGTGAACTATCTCCCAAATGAATACAACTGTTCAAGAATGAGAAGTTGGGACGTCAACCATGGCGGACTTTGACGATGTTTCAAACATCTTAGTCCCTCACAGAAAAAAGGTACACGTTGTCATATTTCTACTAACGATACTGATGATTCCCGGTGCTTTGAAAGCGCTGGAACCAATCGACATGGAATCCTATGACATGGAATCCCCCGAATTGACTGCCGAGCGCATCATCAATGAGGAGTTCACTACAACTGAAATCATTCTTGGATTCGTTGTCAGTGTACGAGACCCTGCTGCGGTAGGCTCTACTCCGGTTCCGGTTCCGTTGATTGACGATGGCACTCCAGACTGGTCTAACTTTGCAGAGGTTGAAGAAATCATACCAACAGGTGAGAAGTGGCAGGGTATAACTGCTGTAGATGGCGGAATACTCAATCTCACCGTACTCAAAGAAATCGATGCAAAGCACGACATAATCAGAAATCATGTACTTGGAGAATACATGAAGCCATTCATCAACGACGTTACTCAATTACAAACAGATGGAGTGATGAGCCTTGCAGATATTTTCAGAGGATTCATGGCCAATGAATCTGTTTTAACACAGCCAACGATGACCTTGGCGGGCTTAGAGCCGCCAGTCACAAATTGGTATGACTGTGGTTCTATCGAATGTCTAACCTTTGATGATGAAAACCTAACTCAGGCTCACATTGATTTGGCCGCAGCACGGATGGCAAGTGCAAATGGTTCCGACTTCCTCAGATGGCTATCCCTTGACAGAGGATTCGTCAGCGCTCAGGAAAATGCTGGAATTGTTGGCGGGCCAATCGGTGGTTCACTGAATGTTGACGGTACTTGGGATAACGCAAGACCTGGCCCTGGACGATGGTCTGCATCTGCCTCTTGGCTTCTAGTTCAACTGGACAGAGCCGGTCTTGAAGAGGCAGGATGGACCACTGTTTGGAAAGATGCACATTCTGAGACTGAAATCAGAAATACAGACGAAGGTCTTGTCGTTGGGGGCTACAGATTGGATGGATTTGAGTTAATCTTACACCCACCAAATTACACGTCTGAATACTGTTTATCTCTTGAGTCACCCTGCTCAATCGAATGGTCAATGATGGACTTGGAAGGTCACCTTAGAAGTAACGACAATAACTCACTAACCCTGCTTGTTGGACAGGCTGTTAACGTCGAGGTTAACCGAGAATTGCAAAATTCCGGCGGCCTTATTTTCGGTATGGGTGCAGTAATTATTGTACTGCTATATGTCTCGCTTAGAAGGTGGTCTGATGTTGCAATCGTTACCGTAGCCCTAGGAGGGGCGCTGTTGTGGATGCAAGGCATGATAGGTCATGCTGCATCTCTGTTCTCATGGCTTGGTATTGATCTAATTTCTCGCTCACAGTTCTCCAATCTCTTACCAATTCTGGTTTTGGCATTGGGTATAGATGATTCACTACACGCACTTCACCGCTACAAAGAGGAAAGGGGCCTTGGAAAATCAGCTTCCGAAGCTGGCACAATCACAGTTAGCAGAGTTGGTCGAGCAATAATGCTGACATCACTTACTACAATGGCAGCATTCTCTGCCAATCTATTCAGCGATGTTGCGGCTTTGAGGTCTTTTGGAGTGGAAGCAGCCCTCGGTGTTCTCGCAGCATTTTTGCTTACAGGAATCTGGGCACCTTTGGTTCGAGTTTCATTCGATGAATGGTTGGAAAAGCGTGGTAAAAATACAACGCCAGAGGCCAATCATTTGTTTGTCAACAAAGAACGCCTGCAAAGAATCGCAATTAAATCCGGCACTGGAAACAGGCCTCTTCTAATTGCGGGAATCTGTTTGATTCTAGCACTACCAGCAGCGTGGGGAATGGTACAACTAGAAGGCGACTTCCAAGTGGATGACTTCCTAGATGATGAGTCAGACTTTGCACTCGGGGTTGGCATCGTCACAGACAGATTCTCAGATGAAGGAGAACCTGCGATGCTGTACATTGAGGGTGATGTTGCTGAGCCTTCAGTGTTCAGAGCTATTGATGAGTTCAGACAGAATTCTAACTTGAAAACAGATGGTGTTGTTGACAAGATGACTAGAACTCCTGATGGTTCAGTAGACGTACTTGCAATCGATGAATTCGTTTTCGCTGCCTCTGCTTCCCTAATGAGTAATCCACAGCCATTCTATGATAGAGGTTACAACGAATCAAATTGTAGTACAAAGGGAGCATTAAACGCTCCAAACCTCGATGACAAGGATTGTCTGATTTTCTTCTATGGAGTGTTATCTCTAGATGGAATCCCGGGAACAGAATTACCTTCTTCTCTGGTTGACCTGTATATTGACCCAGGAGTTGAATTAGACCCTCAGCGTGTCTGGCAATCGATTGATGGAGAGCCAGTATCCTATGAGCGAATGATTATCCGATTTGGAATAACTTCACCCGAACACTTCCCCACGATGGGGCCTGGAATTGAAGAGATCAAGCGCGACTTAAGCCCCTTATTCAACCTATCAAGCGGGACATGGGAGGAACCTGGAGATACTGAAGAAGATAAGCCGCTAACTTGGGTTATGTTGACTGGAAAACCAATCACCAGATTCGTCGCTGGAGATAAGATGCAAAATGAGATGCAATCTTCTCTTTTCCTCGGTTCTCTTTTCGTTCTGATTACACTATCCATTGGCTTTAGATCTGTTAAGCAAGCAATCGTATCACTGACTCCAATCCTATTGGTTGTCGTTTGGTTATACGGGCTAATTTACGCATTTGGATATTCACTGAATATTGTCACAGTTACAATAGCCACGATATCATTGGGTGTGGGAATCGACTACTGTATTCACGTAACAGAGAGATATCGCGAAGAGAAAGAGAAGGGCAAGAACCACCGTCAAGCACTCCATGGCGTAGGTGGAGCTTGTGCTTTGGCTTTGGTTGGTTCAGCGGTATCTGATGTCGCCGGGTTTGCGATAATTGCTACATCATCGATGGGACTCTTCAACACATTCGGATTATTCTCTGCAATAATGATTGTATTATCTCTAATCGCATCCATGGTAATTACAACCGCAGCGCTGGGATTCTTGCATCAAGGATTCAACTTTAATCCTCCAACCGAAGAAGAATAATCCATTACAAAGGGTAGCGATCAAACAGACGCACGTAAAGCCCTTCCAACGACTTCTTCCTGTTG
>WTIA01000081.1 GCA_011522915.1 Methanobacteriota archaeon | reverse complement strand
TATTCTTGGACCATAGCTGTAAACCACAACGGCCCGTCAGGATGTTCGTACAAGGCGTCGAGCATGTCGCTTCCGTCTTCAACTTCAATTGAGTTAAGCAGTTCAGTAAGGTCTTCATGTCCTCCGGCTTTCTTGAATTTTGTTACGACCTTGTAACTCAATTCTCCAAGCTTGGAGACCAATCCATCCCTCAAGTTCAGCCACATTTCAATATCATTATTCGTAGAGTTACCCGTGTCTAAATCAGCAAAACGCTGATTTGGCGTGTACTGTTGCTCGTTTCTTGAATCAGGAAAATATTGGTTGACTTGGTTCTCGATATATTGCTCTGCCACTACACTTTTTCGTGTTTGTGTCATTTCTTGTTCATCAAAAGCAGAATCAATTTTATTGAATTCATCTTGATTTGGAAATGTATTGACAACTTGAGTGTCGAGGAACGAAATGTTAGAGCTTGATGTCCCTATGCCGAGATATACTTCTTGCTGTTTTAATTCAGTTTGTAGGTTGATGAGATACTTCCTGATAGGGTCAATACATCTGTGCCAATAATTTACAGGAAGATTGGTTGAAACGACCACGACTGGTTCTTTTGTACCCTCCCAAAATCCTTCCTTGGTCTCAATGTCTCCACCACCAGATAATTTATTGAAAAGACCCTGGGCTTTATCTACAAATTTTTTATTTAAACCGGCCCCCATGTCTTGCGTTTGTTTTTTTGGAATCTTAACAGTATATTCTAATTTGTCGTATTTACTTTCATCCGCCATCATTGCATCGACTACAGAAATCAACTCATGGAATTGTTTTTTTTCATCTTCACTATCTAGCAATTTAGAGTCTTTTATGACATGAATCGATTTATTTGCAACTTCTCTGATTTTGTTTGAAAAATCAACAGAGATGCCATCTGCCATGGTACTTTGTAGACAAGTGATATATTTAGAAACTTACATCCACATTACTGTATTGTTAGGATGCGATTGTAAATTACACAGACATATATTGCTTTGGGGATAATTGATACCGATTGACTTTCCAGTAGTTTATCTGTTTTATCGAGGAAAAAATCGGAATAGTTTGAGATTGCCAATGTAGATGGTAGTTAGTAAGAAGCGAAGAGAAATTATTCCCAACGAAACTAAGTGGGCTCCTTCTCGTAAGGGTCGAGAAAAGCTTGCTGGCAAGGAATATTCCCTGCGTTCGAGTGGAGATCTAAGCGAACTTCCTGATGGTTTCCGCCACGCTAGCCAAGAGATTCTTGAAGAATTTGAGGCTCTAATTCCTGCTCTAAATGGATACAATGTTTCCCAGTACATGCGCTCAGTGAAGGTCCAATTCCCATTCGATGGTTCTGTTGCAGTTTCTGCACTGAAGAATCCTGAGAAGATGAGCTTTGAACTAAAGAAGATTGCAAAGAAGATTCCAGGTGGATTCCGTCGAAGTTTCAACGGCTCTCCGGCAGAAGTAGGGGACCTAATCGATGGTACATTCAAGCACGCAATTGAGGAATCTTTGACAATGACCAACGCAGATAGGGTAACTAAGTTCCACGAGATTTTCGACGTATTTGTCACAGGGTGCTGTGATGGTATGATCAATAATCGACCAATCGAGGTTAAGTCAGTTTCAATTCTCAATTCTGAAAAGGTGATGCGTAATCTTGGATCGAATTGGTTCCAATTTGCTGCTTACAATTGGCTATATGGCCAATCTCCAATCATTGTTATGGTATGCAGGGACACTCTAGAAATCGAGGTAATTGAACTTGAAAACGATATGGTAGAGATTGCAATGAAGAACTGGTCTGATTGGATTTATCAGATCAATTATCCGGTTTCATATGCAAAGTCTGCTGACCAAGTTGATTCAGTACTTGTAAAATAATCCAATTTTTTTTGGGATAATTCCTGAACCTGCTTTGAAGGTCAGTCTTAGAGATAGGTGTGTAGAAATGGGCGTTGTGAATGTTAAAGTGAACTATATTCGTGCTTTTGGATTTGAAAATCTGAAGGAGTGGATGGATGACCCTAACAACGAATATATTGGTCGTCGAGGAGTGATTTTTGTAGACCGTAAGCGATTTCCCAAGGCTTCCTCAAAGTGGGCTAATCCATACAAGCTTGCGCCAGGAAAGACTGGAGACCAAGTTATGGAGGAGTATGAGAATTATATCCGCAATAAAATAATTGAAGAGAATCTTATCGAAGAACTGCTAGATCTAGAAAATAAGAATCTCGGCTGCTGGTGCGCTCCAAACCGTTGCCATGGAGATGTATTGGTTAAATTGATTGAGGAATTCAAAAATTACAATATTGACTGATTTGAAAAAAATCTTTGTTATCGGGAAAATTTTCAGAATTTGAGAATATTGGCAGTCTTAGAGAGGTTGAAGAAAATGAATCGAATCGCTACACTTGGTGCTGTCCATCGACACATTCGTGCAAATCCCGTGAATTCGACCCGTGCGGCTGATTCTAAGTCGAATACCTACCAGGGCGATGGTACCGCGAGTCTTAGCGACTCTTATCGAGCACTTTGGCATGACATGGTCAAACGAGGCTATCCGCCTCAGACCACTAAGTTGTTACATTGAACAATAATTGTCAAAAATTACAATTTTGATTAATCCGAAAATTTTCCTCGGGTTAGAGAATATTTTCAGAATTTAGGGAAACGAGCAGTTTCAGACTTTGTCGTGAGTAAGAATATAACCTAAAAGGGAGTGGAAAAATTATGTCGCAGGATAGAAGAGATTACCAGAAGAAAATAGAGGACGGAATGTTCTCTAGGAACATTCGCGCAGACATACTTGATGAATTCGATTTACAGGACCTACTGGCAGATCAACTCTTTTCAAAAATGATGGATGATGCGGTAGAAGGTGACAGCTGGGAAGAATACAAGAAAGACGAAAAGAATCACATTCTGCTTGAATCAGATTTACATCGCCCCACAGGAACCGTGGATAAGGATGGAGTTCGAACAATAAGGAAAATAGCCAACAAAGGCGACCTTGATATCAGCGCAATGAAGAAGGCCTTCAAGCGTCAAGGCCGTGCAATTGATTTAAGCAATATCAATTTTAATCAACTATTGGATGAAGTTCCAGAAGATGAATTCGATATCGATGAGGTCAAAGAGGAATTCAAGAATCTAATCACAGAAATTGCAAGAGATGTAAGAGTTGCGCTAGAATTAGCATCTAGCGAAAGAAATCTCAAGGCGGATACGACATGGAACCCATTGTTAACTTACGACACTGCAGGGAC
>WTIA01000046.1 GCA_011522915.1 Methanobacteriota archaeon | reverse complement strand
ATGAAGAATGGCCCATAGTGGCCGTAGTCTGCTGGCCACCAATCTTGGCTGTCAGTCATTAGTGCATGTAGGTCTGCCTTGAGTTCTTCATAATTGATTGCGTTGAAAGCATCCTTGTAAACGAAGTTAGTACCCATTGGGTTTGATTTGACATCGTGTTGATGAAGTATGTTCAAGTTCAGTGCGTTAGGCCACCAATCCATATTCTTCATTCCACTGTTGCTTGTGCTGATTGCCCCGTGCATAACCGGGCACTTGCCGTCACTGCTCATTCCGCGCATGGATTAAAGGACAAGTAATCACATATCAATTATAGTGTTGTTATGCAGGAGGGATTACATTCTGGGGGAGATGTTGTGTCAAGGTTACAGCGAGCCAATAGTTCAAATTGGAAAGATTTTTTTAACAGTAGTTTGGTATACATTATGTTCACAAAAAGCGACTGTAGAGAATGTGAAGAATTAGAATTAGCGATAAATGCTAATGAAAAAATAAACCTTGAAACTATGGTAAAAGTTGTGCTGGACGACCCAGGATTAGCACAATTAAAGATCGATCAAAGTTGGATATCTAACATCGACATTCTCCCTTTTAACGCAATATTTTGTAACGGGAAAATGCTTGAATCTTGGTCTGGAGGCAATAGTCGATTTCTGGAAGATAGGCTGAGTAAATACTAGTTTCGAAGCGAATATCAATACAATTAAACCACTTGGTTTAGTTCATGCAGACGATAATCCTGTCAGCACTGTTTGCAGGATTTGTAGCGGTTTTAGTGACAATAGCAATCGAGAGATGGGGTGGTATAGTTGGGGGTGTGCTTGGCACCTTACCTACGACAATTGTGCCCGCAGCGATAGGAATGTATCTGGAGGCAGGCTCTGAGGATTTGGCAACAAGCATGTCTCTGATTCCTTTCTGGATGCTACTAAATGCATTATTCGTCGCTTCTTGGGTTGTTTATCCTAGAATGAAAGGTGATGTTTCTCTAGGTCGAATGATAATAGTCAGCCTAGGCTTTTGGACAATATTGGCGATTTTGATGACAATTTCGCTGAGCGAAGCACTGAATTATTTTTCAGAATTCACAGTCGGAATCGCAGGTTTCGTAAGTCTTGTAGGTCTTGGATTATGGATGACCTGGATTCCAATAAAAGCGCCCAAAGGAAAGAACTCAGTAACCAAACAGGTCCTTGTAATGAGAGGATTAGCAGCTGCTACCGCTATTGGTGTAGCGGTTCAGTTTTCGAGCATGGGTCTTCCTATAATCGCAGGTTTAGCCTCGGTATTTCCCGCAATATTCCTGACAACAATGGTAGCATTATGGATGGCACAAGGCGCCGATGTTCCTACAGGTGCTGCCGGGCCAATGATGCTTGGAGGTTCTTCCGTGGCGATGTATTCTCTAATCGCTCCATGGGCATTACCTGAATATGGAATATACACAGGTTCAGCAATCTGTTGGTTAACATCGGTATTACTCACATCATTGCCGGCATACTCATGGTTGTCTTGGCGTAAGAGATTAACTGCCTGAAAGTAACAACACTGATACCTTACCGTTAAATCACAACCCTTAGTGAGAAAATCGTGAAGCGGGCAATTTTACTTTGTACAATTCTATTATGTTGTTCAGTTTCTGGATTTTTCTATTCCAATGAGTCGGACCTTTTCAATTCACCAGACTCACAAAATAACTCATCAGGAAACCCTGCTACATGGGTCTTAACGCCTACCTCTGGCTCTCATTTTGGTGGAGAAAATCTTACGCTCACGGGCTCGGATTTTTCCTCATTTTTCCCTGAAGTAGACCCCTGGGAAAATTTCACATTAGATTCATCTGCAAATGTGGGCCTTTACTCTTCAATTGCAGTAGATTCGAACGACGAACTTCACATTTCATATCAAGATGCGACAAATGGTCATCTGAAGTACGCATCAAATGCAGGTGGTACATGGACAGATTACCCAATAGACAATGGCGGAGGGTATATTGGAAGATACACCTCAATTGACATCGATTCAAACGATAAGGTTCACATTTCCTACGGTAACCTAAATTCTTGGGATTTGAAGTATGCTACAAATGTTGCAGGCTCGTGGAGTAGGACAATAATTGACGATGGGGGAAGCAACGGTCAAGCAGGCATGTATTCTTCTCTTGAGATTGATTCAAACGATGTGATTCATGTCTCTTATTGGGGCAGGAATATGGATTTGAAGCATGCCACAAAATCTGCAGTAGGGGGAACTTGGTCAGAGTATACCGTCGACTGGGGCTCAATTACAGGAGAGTGGACTTCAATAGCTCTCGATTCAAATAACAAACCATGGATTTCCTATGTATCAGAAACATGGGACCGGCTTGAACTAGCCTCCAAAACAGGAACTTCTTGGACAGACGAAATTGTTGATTCAGGCGGTTCCGGGCAAATAGACAATGGTACCTCAATAGCAATAGACTCAAACGATGCCAAGCACATTGTTTACTATGATGATACTAATGGTGACTTGAAGTATGCAGATTACAATACTCAAACAAACCTCTGGCAAAAATCCGTAGTGGATAGTTCCGGTGATGTGGGTAAATTCCCCTCCCTTGGTATTGATTCACAAGATAATCTACACGTTGCCTATTACGATAATGGAAATCAAGAATTGAAGTATGCAGTTAACAATGGAACATCGTGGAATATCTCTACTTTAGATGAATCAGGAGGGAAATATCCATCTCTTACAATCGATTCTAATGATAACATTTACATTTCATATTATGATGATACGAATTCAAACTTGAAGTTGATTCAACACATCGTAAATTCAAATGAACCTCTTGGCGAAGTTGAAATTGAATTCATTGGTTATGGAAATGTAACTGGCACTGTAATCGATGATGAAACAATCACATTCAATTCCCCTGCTGGAAATATAGATGGCGAGGTTGTAAACCTAGCAATCTGGTTGGAAAATGGAAGCAAAATCGACCTACCGATGAGTTTTGAGTATGAGACATACGATTCTGATGGTGACGGGATTCCAAACACTTCCGATGATTGTCCACAATCATACGGAGATTCGACAATCGACCAAACTGGATGCCCTGACAACGATGGCGATGGATACAGCAATTCTGGCGATGCGTTCCCAGATGACCCGACTCAATTCAGTGACTACGACGGAGATGGTTGCGGCGATAATCCATCAGGAGTCAACTCTGATGAATTCCCATACGATATTACACAGTGCACTGATGAAGATGGAGATGGTTATGGAGACAATATTAGTGGAAATAACCCGGACAATTTCCCT
>WTIA01000108.1 GCA_011522915.1 Methanobacteriota archaeon | reverse complement strand
TTACCAACATGCATCTGCATTAATGCTGGATTCGTCAATGGCATCAAAGGTGAATGTCCTACCAAATGAATCCAACAGGCCAAGTGACGTCTACATTGAGGTTGTCGAACATCTACGTAGCGTCTGGTCTGGAAACCCGTTCAAGAATTTTGAGGTAAACAGAACCTTCGAGAACTCTGAGGGCAAGTCGCAAAAAGTTACCCACATTGTAGATGGACTAGATGATGAGGTAGCAGAATCTCTGAAACAGAAGGTTCTCGTCAGAGACATGGCAAAGAAGCCGATTATGACAATTGGTTATGGGGCATCAAAGCAGAGTATGGTCAAGGCACTTCTAACTGACAATCAGGAAGGTAATGGCAATCATGGAGGGCTAAATCCATACCATTTGGGTGAGAATTGGCCTAAGGTTGTAGAAGACCCTGATGAACTTGAAAAGAGGGATTACAGGTGGCTCGAGACCGCTCATCCAAGTAGTACGCTAGGCAAGATCTGTAATGAACTCAACATACCGAGTTATTTCCATTACCTAATAGCACAGGAGGTAATTAACGGCTTTAGCAATTCAATTGAAGAGGTCTTGCCGGGTTACAAGAAAATGAAGAATTCATTGACAAACTTGTGTAAGCAGAATTTGGAAAATCAATTTGAAACAAAACCTGAAATTAAATTAAAATGGGATAAATTCTGCAGTTCGGAGGAGAATCAGAACAAATCCGAAGCTAAGCTGAAAAGCGAATTTATGAAATCTAGAGGGTTCTTGAAGTCAAGCGAAGGATTGACCTGGAAAGTAAAAGACGGCTGTGAGATAAAGAACGTATATTTCAACGACCCAGAGATGATATCGATCAAAGCTTGGGAGAGAATGGATGAAGCAACCAAGACAATTAGGTTGAAAGCAAGAGAATCCCTACCTGAAGATTCGAAAGATTTGGTTCCTCTCGACAATTTGATTCCTATCAATTTTGAATCCCTGAGTGGACTTGTTGATGAAGAAATTGTTAACAAATTGAGGGCTCATGAAACTGAAAAACTCAACAGGATTCTTTCACTATTAGAAGAGAGTGGATATGAGTCTGAAGCAATCGACATGGAAACCTTGAGCGTTGATTGGGCATCACTAGCAATTGAGCTTGATGTTGGAAACACCCTTGAGGACATAATTGAATATACTGCTGAAAAGAAAAGTTCTCCGATTGGAAAGATTGTCTCTGGGATTCGAAAATATTCTGGCAATTTCAATGTAACCTTCTCGAGAAATCAAATGTCAGACAATAGAGATACAAGTGGAGAAAGAAGGGGAATTGCACCGAACTTTATACACTCATTAGACGCATGTCACATGAGATTATTCGCTACTGCTATGGCGAGGAACGGGGTTACAGACATCTGGTCAGTACACGATGCATTTGGATGTCACCCTAACCACATTGAAGACATGAGATATATCGTTAACAAAACGTTCGTTGAAGTTCATCAGGTTGACGAAAACGGAAGAGGTATATTGTCGAGACTATTCTATGATATTACAGGAAAGGAACTCGAAGTTGGTGACATGGATCTTTCCGACATTGTAAAATTGGTTGATGGAGAGTTGCTATCAAAATACTTGGTATCATGAGGTGATTATTATGAATGAAGATATGAAAAGATTAGAAGATATAATCGCAGAAGTAGAATCATCAGAGGGGCTATCTTCTGAGGAAAAATCTACACTGCTTAGTGAAGCAGTACAGATAATGAAATATGTTCAAGATAGAATGGTCCAAAGAAGAGACTATGAATTGTTTTCTAGGATTTCAGTCCGGCTCGAGCAGTATAAGAAACGACACCAGATAACAAGGAATTTGGAAGTAGCAGAGAATTTTATTAGAAGCATTGCATTTAATCCAAACAATAACAGTTTCAAGCTAGATGAAATTCAAGGATGGAAGGTCATTGAACAGGATGAATTTGACCCCGAAGAAATAATTATCCATTCATTCCATACAGAAGCAGATGCAAAGCAAAAATTTGAGGAATTATACCCTCAAGGTGCAGATAAATCTGCAATGAAATTTTTGATATATGAAGCCGCAGTTGACGTATCTCCCAAAGCTGGAGTGAAGAAACAAATTAATTTGTCAAATATGAGTGAATCCGACGCACTAGAGGAGATAATCAAAAAGGGTGCATCGAATTTCGTAGAAGACATAACTGGTATTCACAATGCGCTAAAGGATGAAGAGCAATCGGGTGTTATGAATAGTTCGAACCCAACCTCGCTCAAAGATGCAATTTCTAGGAGATTAAACCTCCAAGAAAGGTTAGAGAAAATCCGTGCCAAACACGTCTTTGAATTGTTAAGAGATAATGAGAATGGAGAGAAGTACTTGGTTAAACGAAAATCTTGGTCAGACCAAAACATGAGAACTGCTGGCGAGAAATATGAATATCCAGATCCCTCCAGTGATACCGTAAAGGTAACCAAATCAACTGGAATTAGTTATTCCCGTTTATTAGAATTCGATAGATTCCTTTCAGATGAAATGGAAGTGTCTGCTGGGATGGCGTTAGCGCTCGTTCATCCTAAATTAGCTAAAAGCATGAAGGCAGACCCTAAATGGAGAAAATCCCTCAGTGGGACTGTTGATTCTGAGGAAGTAGACTTCGGAAGACATTTGGGAAGTAATCTCAAAGAAATGATTCATGAAATGGCGCACAAAGGTTACGACTCCCAACTTATTTTCAAGAGGGAGAAAGGTAGCGATTGTATCGGACTGATTAGATTGAGTGATGTGACAGGATTATTATCTGATAATTCATACATCCTTAGGGATGAATCAACAGTCAGCGATCTAAAGTCTCTCAACTTGATGCGTCCGCCGCCACCTCAAATTGATGCAAGCCAGGACCTTTCAATTGTAGGTAACATTCTGAAACACGGAAATGATTGTGTAATTATCAAGTTCAATCCTGAGAATTGGGCAGGTAGTGAAAGCCAGCTTATTGCGATAAAGAAAATCCTCGAACCAGGATATCACATTATGACTTCTCACGACGTAATCGCTTATCGCTTGGGCTGATTCTATTTGTATAATTTTAGACACTCGCCAATATTGTAAATTAATTTTAAATTGTTCAAATATCATACTACCGACACCAATAGTCGTCATTGATTGTCTCTGGCCATCATCTAAACCTTTAGAAACATCTGTTGTTACACCAATAGCGAGAAGCGATTTTATATCCTCCTGACTCAGAGGCGGAGTAGAAGATAATCCAATTGCTACTTTATCAGCAGGACCGATGACATCAACTTTTACATTATAATTATTAATATCTGTGACTCCAGC
>WTIA01000053.1 GCA_011522915.1 Methanobacteriota archaeon | reverse complement strand
AAGCCGGCGCAACAGGCCGGTTTGGTGCAAGATATGGTGTCAGCGTAAGAAGAAACGCTGGCATGGCCATGAAGAAGAAAAATGCAAGTTATACTTGCCCGGTATGTCAATACCGAAAGGTAACTCGCAAGTCCGTAGGAATTTGGTCTTGTGGCAAGTGTGGACATACTTTCGCTGGTGGCGCTTGGGAGCCTTACACCCGTGCATCTGATGCAAATAACAGAATCATCCGCCGAAATGCAGATGGAGCTACTACAGCAGATATGGCATACATCGCTCAACAAGCAGCTATTGAATACGAGCGAGCTATGAACGCTGGTGAATTAGACGAAGAGGAGTGATTCACTTGTGGTCTGTCCGCCTTGAGGTGGATTCTCAACATGCTAACTCATTGGCATCTAGCCTTGTAAGCGAAGAAATCCTTGAAACAGGTGAGGGTTTTTTCTCCTTCACTCTAGTTGAAAGTCGGGCAAAGGACGCAAGAGCAATGTGGAATACTCGAATGCGTTCACTAGTTATCGCAAGCAAAGTCATCCGAGTGATGGATTCTTGAACCCCTACCTTGTGAGGAGATAACATGGAGTCAGCACAGCAATTGCAAATGGTGGTTGCAGAAGTACAAGCAGCAAGACAACAAGTCGCATCATTAAACGCCCAAGTGCGAGAACTTGAGGGTACAATTGCCGCAGTTAAACAGCAACCTGAAGATATGGCACTGCACCGTCAAATGGGTACTATTCTAGTCGAAGTTGAAGATAGAAAGCAACTATTGTCTGATTTAGAGGTAACGCTAGATCAGATGAAATCAGCAGTTGAGACTATGGCAAAACGGGAAGCAGAACTTGTAGCAACATACGACAAGTTGAAGCAGTCTCTAGAGGGATAATTTTGGAAGATTTAGCCAAATGGATATCCAGTGCAACTGCAAAAGGCGCAGTGCCAATCATAACTGGAAGAAACGGGGATATGGACACCATTGGTTCAGCGATAGCACTAGCCTCCACACATCCAAATCTGATGGCTTGCGGTCTACACCTCGGCAAATTAGCAAATAGATTGTGCAATGAACTTAATGCACCGTTCCGTAAATTGTCCAAATCACCTGATTGGCCATCAAAACTAGGTGGCATCGTGATTGTTGATGCTGCTTCTGAAACCCAGACTGGATTGGCTCTACCAGAAGGAGTCCCTATTTGTGTTATTGACCATCACGACACATGCGAATGGGAGTTCAGTGAATCTGACTTGGAGTTTAGAAGCAATGCCAGGTCAACAACCCAAATCATATTCAATTACCTAAATAGTAATCACCCGAAATGTCTAACAGATGAAGTACGTAAACTCTTACTTGCAGGACTGATAACCGATACTGGAAGATTCAAGCATGCAGACCGAGACGCCATTTTGTGTGCTGCAAACATACTGGATGGTGCAAATTTTGAATATCAAGAATTTGTCGAGTATATTCAAAATGAGGAAATAAACTCAAGTGAGAGAGGTGCAATTCTGAAAGCATTGTCTCGATGTCAAACCACTGAATGTGGAAAATGGAATTTAATCCACACACACGCTGGTATTCATGAAGGAAAGGTCGCTGGAATTCTTACCCAAGCAGGAGCAGAAGTAGCACTGGTTTCTCGGTACAGGGATGGTGAAACAAGGCTTACTGCTAGAGCAACTAGAAACTCTACCAAAAGTGGAATTCACCTCGGAGAGATGATGAAAGAATTATCCAACAAAATCGGTGGAGATGGGGGCGGACACGATGGTGCCGCAGGTTGGACTGGTAAGAGTGACAGAATAGCAGCAGAAACCGCTTTCATCAACCTATTAGCAAACCAAAGGAGGAATCAGAATGAACCCTGAAGAAATAATTTCAGCGTATGAAAATGGAGAACGAAATCTTGAACCTCTCATGGAAAAAATGGGTTGGAAAAGTTGGTTGGGAGTTGCTGAACTTGGATTGGTAATGCAAAGTGATATCGTAGAATTCCTTGAAGACAAATTAACACCAGCTGAGGCAAAGGTACTAGATTTGGTGAAAATGAGGATCGCAGGTAACATATCGATTGATTCTATAGAAGAGGCATTAGAGATAGCAAGAAATCCTAAAACAAGAGACTTGGCGCTTGAAGGGCGCTTGCGAATGGAGAGAGGTTTAGTACACTTTGAAAATGGGGACATAGAGCAGGCCCGAGACGATCTGACATGGGCGGAGACTAGATTGAAATCTGTATCGAAAGCAAGCCGAGACCATGACATTTCTTTACTGAATAAAGCGGCTTTTCATATATCCATAGATGAACCAATGATGGCTCTGCATGTTCATGGTGAAATATCTCGAAACGCTGGACATGCAAACGAAACAATTGCTATATCAAGAATTCAGGCTTCAAGAATTCACCTCGCATTTGGACACATGTTCGATGCTGCAAGATGTGCATTCAATGCGCATGCACACGCAATTATTGCCAAACAAAAAGAATTAGCCGTCGAATCTGGAGCAATTTTTGTGGAGATTTCATCTGGATTCCTTAATGAAGAGGCTGAGAAGTTCGCCGACCAAATTGTCGAAGCAAAACCATTGTCAGCAGGGGAGGCTGCTCCAATTTTACAGGTCCACCCAAGTGATGCCTACGGCGTACTGGAATGGTGTGTAGACAATACTGAACCAGGATACTCTGGAGAAGAAAGGCCTGATTTGCGCGCACTAGTAATGTTAGCAAAACGATTGGAAAAAACCGACTTGTTCACTGAACTGCTTTCTTCGCCCAATCAAGTCGAGGATGCTTTACTCGCCGCACTATGTGCGTCAATAAGCGAAGAAGATGATGCCAAAATATGGACGGACAGGGTGACAGAAATAATGACTATTCGTGATGTCTAAAGCATAGATTGCGCTTTTATCATCCATTCCTCAGCCCACTCTTCTCCCGATGTGAAAAGAGACCTTGCTAAGAAGAAAGCCTCTGCTGCTTCACCAGCAGCAATGAGGTCTTTCAAACGCGTTTCTTCATTATCAGTTGGTTGTTCATCATCTGTTTCAATATCCAATAGAGGTACTGTAGACACATTTTGAGATAAGTTTTGCATTCTATCCAAGAAATCTGCTCTCGTCTTCAAGGAAGGACCACTCCAAGGAACTGATTCCTTTCCGTCCATAGCACCCTTCAACCGTTCAAGGAATAAATCCCTGACCGGCTCTGTCGGACGTATTTGCTGAACATGATCGTAGCATAACCAAGCTTGTTCGATTTCATCTCTCCTTTCGTGTAACCTACCTAATTCCATCCATAACTCATGATTTGCAGGACGGTGGGCCAAGAGGTAGTGTACAAGTTCAATGAACATACCCTCATGGCCTGCACTTCTT
>WTIA01000106.1 GCA_011522915.1 Methanobacteriota archaeon | reverse complement strand
ATGGGAATTATTCTTCTTCGGGGTTTGGATTTGTCCAATCCAACATGCTCAATCTCAAGACGGAGGTAGCAAGGAGAGCGGAAAGTATGAACAGAACAGCTCCTGTGTAACCAGGTGTTCCAATTCCCACGCGGATGATTACAGTAGAGAGTACGAACCCGGTATTTCTCGCTAATTGTAGGAAATCAGTGATGTGCTTGTATGATGATAGCAGAATGATGATGTCTGATACGATTAACCATGTGAAGAAGTCTAGGAAAAACACCGTTCGACTTAGGTCATTGTCTCCGTCAATGAACCCAAATGTCCACGAAGAGAATGAGTAACTAGCAACCAAGACGTAAACCACTGCAAGCGCGCATGCAAGTGTTTGTTTTTGGCTGATGAACCTCTGAATTGCAGGGTCTCTTTTGCTTGTATCGCCTGAGGAAGCGGTCATTTTACGGAAGTATAGCGCGGTTGCAAACAGTATTGTGAACGCAAGTGCTTCAACAGCAATGAAGAGAACGTCAGAATCCACAGCATTAACGTTTGAGTCGTCAATTTCTGCCAAGTTCTTGAAGATGTCACGAACCACAAGCAGTGAGATAACTTCGAACTGCTTTCCAATCGAGTTGGAGAATGACTCTGGAATCGCTCTGATCAACTCGTAAACTTCGTAGGCTAGAATTATTGAGAATGGGGTATAAAGTGAGTCTAGATAAGAATCAAAAAAGTCGTTTGTATCTGACAAGTCGAGATATTCAAACTTGTAAAGAACACATGCTAATAAGTGTACTAAGAAGCCAATAATTGCCAAATTAATGGCCAATCTTCTCAGAAAAGCATCGGTTTTATCACCGAGTATCAACTCGTTGTAATCAAATGCCATCAATTAGTTTCAATTATTCTTCAACTAAATAGGGTTGTTATTTTCATCAGGCTATTGAAACGACCATTCAGGGTGCGGATAGCGGGAGGAGTAAACTGCAACGCAGTTTCCTACTAGCTATCGCACGCATGTAGAGATGAGATTTGAAGTGCGGATAGCGGGAGGAATGATTTGCTTCACAAATCATGACTAGCTATCGCACGTTCTTGGAAAATAGATTCGGAGTGCGGATAGCGGGAATCGAACCCACGACATGAGGTTGGAAACCTCAGGTGATAACCACTTCACCATATCCGCGTCGTATTCACTCCGAGGACGTTCACTTCTTAGCCAATTCGGTCTTAATTTGGTGGAAATCTACCCGGCCGATTTCCTTCATCCATCGTGAATACACTCGCCATTCTCTGCTGTAAGTGACGTCTTCTTTCCTCTTTCTTTTTACGAGCATTTCTTCTTGCGTTGAATGCAAGGACTAATGCAAGAAGTATGGCCACTCCTACAGCGATTATTTCCTGCATGTGAGGCACATCTTTGGCTTGCTCAAGGATATCATCGAATGTGTCCCCCTCATCAGAATTGATGACTTTTATCTGAAGAGATGTGTAAGCCATTGAAGATGTAGCACCGGGTTCAGAGGCCTCGATTACCGAATTAATGTCTCCTTTCTCGGTCATGTATCCAGAGAACGCAACGGTTTTACTTTCATTTCCAGGTATCACCATCACGTGAGTTCTAATTCCAGCGTCGATGGAATTCATCGATTTCCAAGTTATTCTCACTGTCAAATCATTTTGGATTAGATTGGTTACCTCGCATGTGAATGTGATGCTAGCATCCAGTGCGAGGTCAATTTCGAATATATTTGGAGAGCATTCAAGAATTACTTCTGCAGTATTTCTTGTTGGGTCATTTGGCCAATGGTCTGCTAATTCTGCACCCGGCGAATTATTGTCACCGTACCCGTCTCCATCAGAATCTTGGTATTGCGATCTCCTATCAGGGAATGCGTCGCCTTGGTTAGACCATCCATCTTGGTCGTCATCGGGACATCCAATTAGGTCAAACATGGCATTACCCGCTTCGCTTGGACAATTATCTCCATTTGTTCCTGCAGTGTTATCTCCATAACCATCGCCATCAGTATCAAGCCATTGAGAATCATCTTGAGGAAGGAAATCACTGTTATCTGCCCAAGTATCACCATCAGAATCTGTGCAACCCACGGTTCCGTTCGTAGAATTGCCAGCGGCATCAGGACAGTAGTCAATGTTATTTCCAAATCCATCAGAATCGTTGTCCGCCCATTCAGTACCATCGTTAGGGAATAAGTCGGCTGAGTCACCCCAAGTGTCGCCATCAGAATCTAAGCATCCAAGTACTCCCGAAGTACTGTTTCCAAATACTGTAGGGCAAGAATCGGGGTTGTTTCCTTCAGCGTTATCTCCAAACCCATCCATGTCTGTATCGTTCCATTGAGTAGCATCCATAGGGAATGAGTCGTTGTTGTCAGCCCATGAGTCTTGGTCTGCGTCAAAGCATCCAACAGACCCGTTTGTAGAAGTACCTGGCGTATTTACGCAATCGTCTTCATCATCGTCATAGCCATCATCATCGGTGTCTAGGTAACGAGATGGGTCGGATGGGAAATCGTCATTCAAATCAGAATGGCCATCACCATCTGTATCGACACAACCCAATCTGTCAATTGTCGAGTTTCCGAAGGTAATTGGGCAAGCATCCGCATTATTTCCAGTGATATTGTCTCCATAACCATCACCGTCTTGATCGGAATTTTGAGTGTCATCTGCAGGGAATGCATCGACACTGTCCGCCCAGCCATCGCCGTCAGAATCTGGGCATCCTAGCGTGTTGCCTTGGGTTGAATTACCGGCCTCATTAGGACAGGAATCGGGATTTGTTCCACCTATATTGTCTCCAAAACCATCGCCGTCCGAATCCTTCCATTGGCTGACATCGTTATCGAAACTGTCCTCGTCATCCGACCAGCCATCACCGTCAGCATCAGGGCACCCTAGTGTTCCATTCTGCCATGAATCACCAAATGTGGTTGGACAATCATCGGCGTAATTTCCAGTAGGCTCATCTCCGAATCCATCCCCGTCAGTGTCATTCCATTGTGTACCATCGTTAGGGAATGCATCGTGACTTGCTGTCCAACCATCGCCATCAGAATCTAGGCATCCAACAACAATTTCAGTTGAATTACCCCAAACATTTGGACAATCATCATCATTGTCTGCAAATCCATCTCCATCTGTATCAATAGAACGTGTCGGGTCGTTTGGCCAAGGGTCGTTTGTATCTGATACCCCGTCTCCATCGGTGTCGACGCAGCCCTGTAGGTCGACTGTTGAATTACCCCAAACGCTTGGACAGTCATCCCAGTTTGTAGCTGGGTCTGGGTTATTGTAGTAGCCATCCCCGTCAGTGTCAAGCCATTGAGTGTCATCACCTAGTAATGCATCGTTGAGGTCGGATTGTCCATCACCATCCTCGTCGAGACAACCTTTCCTGTCGAGGGTAGAATTACCCCAAGTTGATGGGCAAGCATCAGCACCTTGAATCGCAGACCATCCACCATCGGGGTCAGACCATGAGTCCGAATCGGAATCTGGACATCCATATCTGTCAGAACTTGAGGTTCCTACAACCGAAGTGCAGGAATCGGGGTTAACTCCGCCTGGGTTATCTCCAAATCCGTCGCTGTCGGAATCTGCCCACTGTGTTGCTTCGTTAGGGAATGCATCACCGACGTTGGAGTATCCGTCGCCATCCCCATCAGGGCAACCGGTTTTGTCTTGAGTAGAGGTTCCGCTGGTGTTCGGACAATCATCAAGGGTATCAATGAAGCCATCACCGTCAGCATCTGCAGAGATGTTGATCATGTTGTAAGGAGCGTCAATTACCATTGCAAAGTGTTGAGGTCCAGTTGGAATACTGGAACCATTGACGTGGATTTCCCATTGTCCCGCAGCGGGTGTCGATATCGTCGTTCCAATCAGATTGTCTAGATTATTTCCGTATTCAACCCAATTACCGCTAGGGTCCTTAACCGCGAAGTCAATGTCATTCACTAGATTGATTGAGGCAGTAGGTGTACTTGCCGGGTCGGTCCAAGACACTGCGATGTTTAGGTCAGGTGCTCCGCTTGGAACTGTGAATTTCCAGCCTCGACTATCACCGGTACTAACCGATTCATTATCCACCCAAGATGTGTTTAGTGCCCTATCCAAATCTAGCAGCCCCCATCCTTCATGGTTGTTAGGAGCAGGCTCTCCAGCACCGTTTGTTGAGGAGCCGTACTGTCCAGTCATGTCGCTTGCACTAGCGGTGATTATACCTTTGAGGAGAGCGCTGGTAGGGTCATTGTGCCCTAAGTTATCTATTAGGTGTTGATACAGCAGTGCTGATGCTCCAGCAGTAATTGGTGTGGCCATGCTGGTGCCACCCATGTATGTGTAATCTGAATTTGAGTGTGCCAGCCACCCAATGTCACTGGTCTGCCTGCTCTTGGTTGAGAGAATGAAGGTTCCTGGTGCAGAAATTTCCGGTTTTAGCCGCCCATCATCAACAGGTCCTCGACTTGAGAATGCTGCCATACCTTGGGTGTTATTTGCAATCTTGTCTGAATTTATTGGGTCACTTGGGTAATTGCTAGACCACCATCCGCCATATTCGGAAGAGATTTGGCTTCCTCTGTCATTTTCAGAAGCTCCTACAGTTAGTACGTTTTTGCTTGTAGCAGGAGAGCCCATACTGTCGCCGTCTACTTCTCCATCGCTATTTGAATCGACACCGGAATTACCTGCAGCGAATAGAATCAGCATTCCAGTATAATTTCTTGCGGAGTGATCTGCTTGCATTGAATTGGTGTTGTATTGACCAGCGACATCCGCACCCCATGAGTTCGTGTGAACGTGGGATCCATTGTCAGCAGCATCATCAAACATGGTTGATAGGTCGTCAGGAATACCCATCAACGTATATCCATCGGTATATCCGTAGTTATTTTCAACGGTTGTAGTCCAGTCGGTATATACCTCAGTAGCCTGCATATACAATCTTGCTTCAGGAGCGATTCCTGTGATCGCACCAGAGGATTGTGTACCATCTCCTAGCACTGAACCAGCAACGTGTGTTCCGTGTCCAGAATCGAGGTCAGATGCACCGTCGTTGTATGGTGCATTAACCCAACTTTGTGCCCCGGTGGGGATTCCATAAGCGTGGATTCCGACTATGTGGTCCCTGAAATCAGGATGCATGTTGGTATTGTTGACACCATTGTCTAGGCCAGTGTCTGAAACGGCAACAATAATTCCTGTGCCATCCAATGCGTTCCAAGCAGAATTAATTCCTGCCATTTGTGTAGCGTTTCTGAGAACGTCGCCACCAACAACGCCATCTGCAACATCATTGAAAAGCACCCTCTCGAACTTGGGTTCAATCCATTCAATTTCGGATTGCTCAGCCAACCAATGTACTCCAGTAGTTCTTACTTCTAGAGTTGCCCATCTCCAATTGTGGTACAATACTTCGATGTCACCCCTCTGATAGATTTCATCCGGTAACTCATCTCCAGAGAGAACAACACTAACCATCCCCATTCCGGTAGTCATCATCCAGGACTTCATCTTGCCATCTAGGGACGGCAGTAGATTTGGGTGTAGTTTTGCTGAAGGTGGTAATTTTACCATGCCATTTACCTCTAGCTTTTCCAATTCTGCAGGTGTGTGTCCATTGAGTTCACAGTGGAATGCAGAAGCGGGTAAAAATGACCAGCATTCAACGCCGGATGCGGCCAAATCATCGACCCAATTTGTTGGCACAGGATATTCTCTTGTCAAAATCCAAAATCCGTATTGCGGAACTTGAGGTATTTGCTCAATAGGTATCGAATCTATGTTTCCATTTAGCAATCCAATAGTCTCTCCTTGCCCTGTTTGAGGTTGGAAAGCAGCGACGTTTCCAAATGAAGATAAAATCAGTAACCCGACCAAAGCAACTGCGCGCATGAATATATCTTATACACAGTAGGGGATGAATGTTATGATATTACGCACCTTCTTAATCTCTAGGCCAGACGGGTAGATATGGGAGCAGGTAATCCGCGCTCAGCACAGTATGACCATCTCTCCCCAGAGGAGTTGAATAGCGCTAAAGTTGAGATACTTGGTAAGCAGATTTGGAGAGTTATTCCATACGGTCTTCAATACAAAAAGAGGGCGCTAACCGGTATTTTGGCAAATGGCATGGCAAGGTTTGCCGACCTACTTCCATTCGTTTTCATTGGGTTCGCTGTGGATTACTATGCAGGTAATGATACAGATGGAACATTTGGAGGAATGAGAGATTTACTCGATGACACCATTTTCCCGCTAATTACGGACAATCTAGCTGTAGGCTATGGTTTACTGATTTTCTTGGGCTTTGCAAGCCTAGCCGTATTCCAAGGCATTAGCGAATACTGCTGGCAAACCCTTGGCTACAAAGTACAACACGACCTCAGATTAGACGCTACAAGGTCTCTTATTGACATGGAAGCATCATACTATGATTTACGACAAACAGGTCAGTTGATGAGCGTGTTATCCGCGGATGTGAATCAGTTAGAAGACGTGATTAGCGATGCATCTACTTCGATAATTCGAATTATTGTCACATTTGGAACCGCCTTCTTGATTTTGTTTTTGATGTCTTGGAAGTTAGCCGCAGTGCTATTCGCGCCACTGCTGTTGATTATCCCATTGGTTTACTTATTCTCCACAAGAGTTCAGAGAAAATATCGTCAACAAAGAGAATCGACTGGAGATATTACAGCGGTTTTGGAAAACGTGATTTCAGGAATTTCAGTGGTTCAAGCATACAATGCTCAGGAATGGGAAGCGAATAGAGTCGATGAGGAATCCACCGCTTACAGAGAGCAAGCAATAGGCGCAAGTAGAGATAGAAACCGCTTCCTTCCCGGGCTCTACGCAATCGCAGGTATAGCCTTTGGATTGCTTGTTACAGTTGGTGGTTATCTAACAAAATCAGGAGATATCACAACAGGACAGTTGGTAACATTCTTGCTGATTTCAACCAGAATGACAATGCCTATGTTCATCTTTGGAATGCTTGTAAACCAACTACAGAAAGGTGAAGCGAGTGCACGTAGGGTGTTTGCTTTAGTAGACTTAGAGCCAACGATTACCGACAAAGAAGGTGCAAAAGAATTGGAAGGCCCAATCACTTCGATTGAATTTGATAACGTTCACTTCACTTACCCAGGCACTTCAACCAAGGTTCTTGCGGGAATCTCATTCAAAGTAAGTGCAGGTGAATTCCTGGGCGTGATGGGGCACACAGGTGCGGGCAAGACAACTATTCTGAAACTGTTGATGCGCTATTATGAGCCCCAAGAGGGCCGTGTTCTCGTAAACGGAAAAGATGTCCAAGACCTAACCTTGGACTCAGTTCGTTCTGGCATGGGATTCGTAAGCCAGGAACCATTCCTATTCTTTGGAACCTTGAAGCAAAATGTGGCGTACAACCGTGATTCAAATGATGATGAGATAATGAAGGCACTGGAATTAGCTGGTGCAGCAGACTTCGTTAACGACTTTGAGGACGGTCTTGAGACAATGGTTGGAGACAGAGGAACTAAGTTATCCGGGGGACAAAGAGCAAGAGTTTCACTCGCTCGTGCACTGTTGAAGGATCCAAGCTTACTAGTTCTCGATGAAGCATCGAGCGCTTTAGATGCTGAAACTGAAAAGAGAATTCAAGAGAATCTAATCGCAAGCGGTGGTAGCAGAACGACAATTGCTGTCGCACACAGACTTTCCACTATTCGCAGTGCTGAGGAGATTATTTCGATGGTTGATGGAGCGATTGTTGAGAGAGGAACTCATGAAGAGTTAATCGAGAATAATGGTGTATATGCCAGTCAATGGCAAATTCAAACCGGCCAGAGATAATCAATTATCTCCCATTCTCTCCCGTCTTTTTGCCTCTAGGTCTGGCGCAAAGCGCTTGTCTCCTTGGACAATCGCCATAGAAACCAACAGGAATAGAGGAAAACCGACAACTATCGCCCACACGGATAAAGAGAAATTAAGCAGTGTCGCTTCTTCAAAGATTTCAGCAACTATGATAATTGCAATAACTAAGACAACACGAAAAATCGTCATCCAGCTTCTAATCAATAACCAAATTTCTCTGGCATCGCTACTATCATCTGGCGCATCAATTCTCTCACGGAATGTCTGCGCCATATCGCTCCCTTACTCGGGACCTGCATAAAATTAGTCAAGCCGTACGGATTCTATCGTCGATCTGTTCACCGACTCCAGCACTGCCGCCGGTCTTTCTGATCTCTTTCCACGCCTTGTTTACACCTGCGCCGTAAGCCCAGTGCGCTAAGAATACGAATAGTGGCGCAAAGAAAACAGTGCCGATGCTTCGATGTGGACTTGTTCCAATGGCAGCACCTAGCCACGATATAGCGATGTAAAGTGCTGCTAATCCGGCTGGAATGTGGAAGGCTATTCTGGAAATATTCCATTCCCCTGAAAGTGTGAACCATGTATCTGCTGCAGCGCCACCAGTCGCTGCGCCGAAGATAACGCTGATTGCAGCGGCGACAACAATCCATGGGAAGAAGCCGATGGCTGTGTGCGACCATTCAGCGATTTCAGGCCACCTCTTGTTAGCAACCATGCGGGTGTAACCATAATTTCTCATCTGTTTCATGTAAGGCTTGAAAGGCCTGCGTCGACGATGTGGCATGACGTTTTCGGGGTCGATGAATAACTTGTGCCCGGCTCTCTGAATCTTAGCGTCAAGTACAACATCTTCCGCACCGATGCACCCGTCTTCGAAGAATCCAACTTCTCTGAGGTTAGCCATTCTGTGAGCACAGTTCACACCTGGGTTGTGTGTGATTGGGACCAATTTGCCCTTGGGCTGAGCTCCGTATCGGGTACCTGCAGTCATGAATTTGGTACAGAATGCAACGTCTGCGCACTTTGCACCGAATGGGTCTTCATCGGGGGCAAAGTTAGGGCCACCAACCGCTCCAACCTCTGGGTCATCGAACCAACGAACGAGTTTTTCAACCCAGTCAAGGGGCGGTATTGTGTCGTCGTCAGTAAACAAAACAAGGTCGTGGTCCATTCTTTCTAGAGCATAATTGCATGCGTTCGCACGGTTGCGAGAAGGGTCATCTATCCAAGTTGCTCCATATTTTTCACAGACTTCTTTTGTGTGGTCTTTGGATTTGGAATCGGAGATGACAATCTCAAACTCAGGGTACGTTTGTTTGGACAATCTCTCCAATACAATGTCTAACTCATCTGCATTATTGATTGTAGGGATTAGAACGGCTACCTTGTATGGCTCGCCATCTTCTTTGAGCAGGGGTTTCACTTCTGCCATGATTGCCCCAATTTACACACCTTCATGAAACCTTGTCAATGATACGCTACAGTGAAATTAACCCTCTACTCGCGCGTTTTTTTCAAATTCTGATTAGAAGGTTCATAAGCCTCCCAACTCGCAAATGATGCATAGGGGTGCTCTCATGTTGAACGTCACAGCCCGACAAGAACTCATGCGAACGATTGTAGAAACACTCGGTGTCGTAGTTGAGGAGGCAAGACTGGACTTTGGAGAAGATGGACTATCTGTAAGGGTTGTAGACCCATCACACGTTGCCATGATAAAGATGGACGTGGATAGTGCGGCGTTCGATACTTGGGAAGTAGACGAAACAAAACTAGGTCTTGAAATGAGGAAAATGATTCAGTTCCTTTCCGTTGCAGGCGCTGGAGATATGGTTGAATTAGCTTACAACGCTGATTCCGGTCAGGCAACAATCCACATAGGTAGAATCGATCTAAACCTGAGGCCTCTTGACAACTCTACCCTGAATCCTCCAAATGTTCCTTCATTGGAACTTCCTTGCGGAGTTACCATCGGTGGCTCGGAATTAGCTCAGGCGCTTAAAGCAGCAAAATTAGTGGGCGACCTCGTCAATCTATCATTGACTGAAGATACCTTTACGGTCAACGTCAAAGGTTCAACAGATTCTGTAAATCTAGACTTCACTAAGGATGACCTGCTAGCAATAGACTGCAAAGAAGCAGCACGCTCGCAATACTCTTTGACCTACCTTACACCATTGGCAAAGATATTCCAGGGTATCGAGAATGTCAATCTAAGGTTTGGTGAAAACTTCCCTCTGAAGTTGACCTTCGACTTTGCAGATGGTGCAGGTCACGTCGAGTACTTCTTGGCTCCTAGAGTTGAAGGCGACTATTGATAACTTAGAAATCAGGATTTTACTGGTTCGAATTAGCAGATGCTAATTCATTTCTGGAAAAAATTTCCTAAATACCAAAATAAATTGGATAATTAACGATTAAAATTATAACTGTTCATCATCGACTACCTACCATGAAAAGACTATCCTGGTTGATGGTGATAATTACGGCGACATTGTGTTTTTCAAGCTCATATACAGTATCTGCAGAAGAATCTGAAACTGATGACTGCTGGGTAATTGTCAAAGAAAACTATGAGTGGATTCACGAAGATGAAGAGATGGTTGAGATGCATGCTAGCGAATCCAACCTCTCTTATGATTCGCAATGTAGGTTGATTGAAAAATCGACAATTTGGTATGATATGTCACAATATGAATACACCTCCTTCAACGACGATGGTACAATCTCGAACACCTCCAAATATTGGTATGATTCTGATGGAGATGTGATCTATCTTTGGGAAGAAACATTCTCCTATCAAGATGGTGTTTTGACAAAAAGAAGTTGGGCTGAGTATTCAGATAATGATGGGAATTATTCATTGAATCAGCAACAAAATACCTCGTATAGTTACGATAGCCAAGGCAGAGAAATCCTAACCAATACAACGCATGGACAATCATACTATCTTGTCGAAACTACTTATGACGAGAACGGGGATGTCATACGCATCAATTCCTCAAGCAATGGTGATTTGGATAATATGCTAGAATATACACGCTCATCTTTGGGTAAAATACTAACTGAAACATCAACAGATTATTACACGTCAGGACAACACTCGCTAACGACGAATTACTCCTACGCTGATACGGGCGAATTGGTTTCAAGGGAGCAATATGATGGAGGAAATAATTGGACAATATACTGGAATTATACCTTGGATGAAAAAGGTAATGCAATCGCTGAAGAATTCAACAGAGTAGGAAATTCACCGTGGGCTTCAATCACGACTTATACATGGGGTTACGGCTATGAGAATTCTGCGTCATCACAAGGGGCTGGTTCCTCCGAGGATGGAGATGATTCCTCCTCATCTACGTGGTTGATATTACTGATTATAATCTTGATTTTGGCAACTGCATTCATGATTTATAGTCGCACACAATTAGACAATGTTAGTACTCTTGCCAAGGTCGATACAAACAAAATTATCAAGAAATTATTGGAAGAAGAATAGATTCTCAGAATATCAAGAGCCTCATTGCAAAGAGGATTCAAAAACCCTGATTCAGCCGAATGCGAATAGACCAATCAGTTCACACTTGGAGGATACAAGTAGTAGCTTCTAGCAAGAGTAGCCTCAATCTTACGCCAATTTTCACGTACCGAGTTTGGCATATTTGGGTCATTGACTTCCCAAAGGCGATATTTGTCCTTCCCACCTTTTTGTTGGAGTTCTTCATCAGCAGTGCCTCCAATTCCAAAGTAAGCACAGCCAGCATACTTTCCTGTGTGGTAGGCAAACAACCCCTTGTCTTTCCATTTGCCTTCAAAGTCGTATCCAGCTCCTCCAACCTGCAAACCTAACTCCCTCGCAATTATCGCCGACTTTGCAGGGTCATTGAACAAATGAGAACACCATTTCCACAAAGAACTACCTTGTTTTATGTCAAATTCGACTTTTGCCTTATCAGGGAATTTCATTTCCTCCATAACACGCTCGTGGTTGCTCAGTTTCTCGCCACTCGTTATTTGATCATCAATCGCCTTGGACTGTTTGGAAAGTTCAGTAAACCAATTTCCAGCATCGGATGAGGTTCCAGAGATGTGACTTGACTCGGTAGAAGTAGCCTGACTTCGGTCATTGGAGCCACGCGTTTTTGCAAGGATACCCAAAGACCCTATCACTGTCAATGTGCCAATACCCATCATTATCGCGCCTGGGATTAGCATTCCAAGTGTTTCTTGATTTTCTTCGGTTCTAATCCACATCAGGATATCTTGGCCTTCTTGATTTTGTGCAGTGATAGTTGTAGTGCCGTTCATACAACCTTCGCAGGCCCGTCCGATTTTGACGAGTTGAACTCCGTTGTGACTTGCTTGTTCTGGATTGTGGTGATGAACGCAGTCTCCGCCGCCTTCGCCAGTAACTTCCTTGTAAAACGCTTCTCTACTTTCATCTGTAGGATTTGCGGCCACAATCTCACCGTGTGGTCCATAGGAAAACCAACCGCCAGTATGATTGGCGCTGATGACAACATTTTCACAGTAATCATGGAAACCGTCTCCATCAAAATCACCTGGCACCCCCTCAATGAAAATCTCAAACCCAAAGTCTCCTTGTCCGTCTCCATCTATGATTTCGAAAGTTCCAGAAGAGACTGCCCCATACTGGAATCCTCCACCTAGGCTCATGATAAAGAGGGGAATTCCTGGAGCGAGCAATAATAAACCAATGGACAAAGCAATCCATGCCTTCTTTCTGGTTGATTTTACGGAGACTGGGTCAATTGGTGCAGCTCCAATACTGAAATCTTTCCTTTCATGTAGCGTATGTCCTCCATCTGAGAATACTCGGATGCTGAAACTACCTGCCGCTTGTTTTGGGAATGATGCATTGTTCACATCGATATCGCGAAGCCATTTCCATCGAACGTTTTGCGCTCCATGGTCTTGGTTGTTCGTTACATGTACGGGATAGATGCCGACCCATGCATCGTTACTGCTTGGACGATTGTTGATTTTGAAACGAACAGGCTTGCCGGCTACGGCCTCCAAAATTTCAATGGAATCTTCCCTCTCGACGGGGTCTTTTTCTTGAATTTCAGTCGCTACATCGGAGATGTGGCCACTGGGCGCGCCCGGATGCACTATCTGGAATTCTTCCCATCCACCTTTGGGTGCACTGTCACGATTCCACTGCACTGTTCCATCCATCTGTGCGC
>WTIA01000040.1 GCA_011522915.1 Methanobacteriota archaeon | reverse complement strand
AATTAATTTTCTGAAATTAATTCGTCAAGGATTTTCTAATTTGTTCGCTTTTTTGTTTTGGATTTCTAGGACTTGAAAATAATTGAAACAAATTTTGGGAAATTTTGTAGAATTATTTTAACAAATTTGTCCTGATTTATCTAAAACGAAACTCATCCCATCTTCGCCATGGATCACATTTTTAGGAAATTCTGGCACATCAGTTGTCAAAATAGGATAATCAGAATCTATGTAGGTGTGTGTGAGAATTAGTATGGTATCAGGACACAACTCTGCCAGTTTATTGATGTCACTGGGTTTGTGATGCTCATCGGTTTCAACATATTCGGGAACTCCCATTTCAACCACTGCAAAAGAGCATTTTTGGATTCGGTTCCACAATTCATCACATGGCCCCGAATCTCCGGAATGTAGCATAGACCATCCCTCATCATTGTTCAGCATCCAGCCATGTGGCTCCACCGAAGGTTCATGAAATACCTCGAATCTTTCCATACTCCATCCTTCCAAGTCAGGGACGTCTACCCAGTTAATTTCCTGTAGCATCTCATCAAGAGATCCGGGATAAGCCAATTTGCATAATTCTGATAGCCTATCTTTCACAATTTTTGAGCCTGCCACGGTTAGTGGTTTAGTGCCCTCTCGATCAGAGATATATTTTCTTTCGAGTAAGAAAAATGGGAAACCGAAAACATGGTCTCCGTGCACATGTGTAATCAATATTGTATCTATGTCCGCTGGGCTTATCTTTGCCTTGCGAAGGCTTGCCAATGCCGTTGGAGGGCAGTCGATAATGATGTGTTTATCGATCATTAAGAAAGAATGGAATCGACCTGAGGGAAGAAATGCGTTCCCGCTTCCTAGCAAATCCACCTCTACCATTGTCCAAGGCAGGCGCATCCACAATAAGACATCATCGCACCTAACATTCATCTATCCGGTTCCGGTGGACCGGCTCATCTGGTGGTCACTATGTCTAACTGGAGCGCAAAGAACCCTTACATGACTAAGATTACTGAATGCTATGTGTTAAACGGCGAAGGTTCTCGAAAAGAGACACGCCACGTAGTTTTCGAGTTAGGAGATTCTGGCCTTGATTACAAAGTAGGTGACGCTCTTGGCGTGCTTGCCGAAAACCCTGCAAACACCGTCGACCTTCTTATCGAAACTGCAGGTTGGGACCAAGACCACATGGTTACAACTCACAATGGTGAGAGAACGATTTGGGAAGCACTGAAGAAAGATTTTGAAATTCATAGAGTAAACAAGAAATTCGTGAATTCACTTACCGAGAAGGTTAGTTCAAACGGCATGCGAATCACCGTGAAAATGATTGACAGATATCGAGAGTCTGTTTCAGGTCAGGGTGCTGGATGGATGGGAGGAGACTCAGAAATGGGAGGCGAGCTTTTGCCTTCAATTCCAGGAGATGACCCTGTTGGAAGAGTCGAACACCTAACAACAGATGCCGATGCAATGGAGGATTACATCTGGTCAAGAGATTATATCGACGTTTTGAGAGACTTCGAGGTGAGTTATACCCCAGAGGAATTCATAGAGGTTATCGACAAACTGAAGCCGAGACTTTACTCGATAGCAAGCAGTCACGACGCTCATCCTGGATTCGTTGAGTTGACGGTTGGTATTGTCAGATATTCACACCACGGTAGAGACCGTGGCGGTCTTTGTACTGTTTACATGGCTGATGAAGTCGAAGTAAACAAGACAGATGTTGGCGTATTTATGTCACCAACAAAGTCCTTCGTACTACCTGAAGATAAATCTACGGACATAATTATGGTTGGCCCTGGAACTGGAATTGCTCCATTCAGGGCATTCATGGAACAAAGGGTCCACGATGGAGGAGACGGTAAGAATTGGTTATTCTTCGGTGACCAATCGGCAAAGACAGAGTTTTACTACAAAGATGAAATCGAAGCGTGGTTGGATGAAGGTCACATGTACAGATTTACCACAGCATGGTCTCGTGACCAAGAGGAAAAAATCTACGTCCAACACAGGCTCAAAGAGCACGGCGCTGAAGTTTGGGAATGGTTCGAGCGTGGAGCATATTTCTACATCTGTGGTGATAAGCAGTATATGGCTAAGGACGTTCACAGAGCTCTAATCGAAATAGCGATGGAACACGGTGGCATGTCTGAAGAAGATGCCACCCACTTCATCGAAAAGACGATGATGAAAGAGCAAAAGCGTTACTTGCGTGACGTATATTGATTTTAATAACCATCAGAAGGCGTAGGCACCGAAACTGCAGGTATGCCTTTTTGCTTAGCCAATTCAACCATTACAGTTGTCCATTTTGAATTAGGGCCAGGGAATGCAATAAGGTGAGTTGCACTCTCTATCATTTTCTCTCCAAGTGTAGGCTCTGCCTCTGGTCTACCTGAATCCTCTAGGCCTTGGCGTGGCTGGTTCCAGGCTTCTGTGAAAATCGCCATTGGAATCGCAAGATTAGTTGCCCATCTTTCTACAAGATAATCGACACCACTCGCTCCTCCAATGATTATCAAATCAGGATAATCATTCCACTTTATCCATTCTTCTAATTGTTCTTCAATCCACTCATAATTATAGTATCTTGAGTTTCCACAAATTACCAAATTAATGACTTTACCATCTCGGTTAAGATCCTTGCCTGCCAGTTTCTCGAGTGTGGAAGCACCCGTCTGCTTATTATCGGTCATGTATGGCCAATCGCTCAGGTGTAGTATAAAAACAACGGAAGTTTTCACCTTAGTCCGACATAATCATGTAAATTGTTTCCGTAAATCGGGAGTTTTAACCTTGTAATTTGTTGATATTTCGACCGCTTTCATCTTAGAATAGATTCGTTTAGCCGTCGACATGGGATTCAAGCGCGTACTGATTGCAAACCGTGGAGAAATCGCATTGAGAATACTTCGAACGCTTCGAGACATGGGTATAGAAGCGGCGATTATTCATGGCAGAGAAGATAGATTGTCCCTGCCAGTAAGGATGGCTGATGTCGCTTATCCAATAATGCGTGCTAATCCTCTAGATTCCTACCTTGATATCGAGGCTGTAGTTCAAGCCGCAAAAGATCTCGAATGCGATGCAGTTCACCCCGGATATGGATTCCTTGCAGAAAATGCCCACTTCGTAAAAAGATTGGAAGAAGAGGGCATTACATTCATTGGACCGGCTTCAAATGTTATCACTCTACTCGGTGACAAAATAGAGGCTAGAGCCGCAATGGAGGCTGCAGGCCTTCCTACTGCTAAGGGGAGTAGCGAACCGATTTCATCTGCTGAAGTGGCAAGCGAATTAGCTGAAGAAATCGGTTATCCAGTAATTATCAAAGCTGCTGCTGGTGGAGGAGGAATAGGTATGCAAATCGTGCACGCTGCAAACGAGTTTGAGGGGGCTCTCAAATTATGTCAGGGCCGTGCAAAGTCTGCCTTCGGGGACGACAGAGTCTTCGTTGAGAAATATATTGAAGGCGCACAACACGTTGAATTCCAAGTTCTTGCAGATGGTGAAAAAGCGATTCATTTCGGAGAGAGATTCTGCTCTATTCAGCGCCGACATCAGAAACTAATCGAGGAAGGCCCTTGGTTAACAGAAGAGAAACGTGCTGAAGTTGGTGCTCTTGTTTGTGCAGGTGCTGAGTCCGTCGGCTACAAAGGACTTGCAACCTTCGAGTTTTTGCGGGACAAAAATGGAGACTTTTACTTCCTAGAGGTAAATCCAAGAGTACAAGTTGAACACACCGTGACCGAATTAATCACTGGACATAATCTTGTAGAGTTGGGGATTAGAGTTGCACAAGGAGAAAGCCTACCCCTCACTCAAGATGACATTAAGATTAGAGGTCACGCAATACAATGCCGACTAAATGCAGAGGATACAACCAACTTTGTACCATCTCCGGGAAGGTTATGGGAATGTCACTTCCCTTCCGGTTTTGGAATTCGGTGCGATACACACGCACATCCGGGTTACGAGATGCCAGGTTGTTTTGATAGCCTGCTCGCAAAGTTACTGACATGGGGCTCTGATAGGGATTCAGCAATTCGAAGAATGCGTACCGCCCTTGATGAAACCATGATAACTGGAGTGGACCATCTTATCCCTCTTCATAGAAGAATCATGGATGAAGAAGATTTCCTCTCTGGAGATATTACGATTGCATACATAGATGAGCACCAAGAATTGTTGGGCTGATCAATATGGACGTACTAATCGTTGGCAGTTTGGCCTACGATTCGCTTGAGACCCCAGCTGGCTTTCGAGAAAATGAACTTGGAGGTTCTGCATCATATGGAGGATTCTCAGCAGCATTTCACTACCGAAAGAATAACGGAAACGGTGTCGCAATCGTAGGAGTAATCGGGCAAGATTTTGTCTCAGAACACCTCGATTGGTACAAGGCAGCAGGTTTGGACATAGATGGAATAGAAGTTGCTGAAGGAGAAACCTTCCGTTGGAAGGGATCTTACCACGGAAGTATGGCAGAGGCGGTAACTCATGAAACGCATCTGAACGTTTTCGAAAGTTTTCAGCCAAAGGTCCCTTCATCTCACTCGAAACCAAAGATTCTGATGTGTGCGAATTTACATCCTGCTCTGCAATCATCAGTAATATCGCAAACAAGCGTAGAAAGGCTATCAATTCTCGATTCAATGAATCTGTGGATAAACATTGCAAATGAAGAGTTGCAGGATGTAATGAAGAAAGTCGATATTTTAGTTTTGAATGATGGTGAGGTTAGAATGCTTGCCGATAATGAGAATTTAATCCAAGCAGCAGAATCGGTATTGGAGATGAAGAACGGAGGAATTCTTGTGGTAAAACGTGGAGAGCATGGAGTTCTCGCCCTACATCCAGAAGGTATTGTCTCAATGCCATCTTATCCCACTTCAAAACTTGTTGACCCGACTGGTTGCGGTGATTCATTTGCCGGGGCTATGGCACAATATCTATCCCAAAATTCTGGAGAAGTTAGTAGGGATGAGTTAGCAGAGTCTTTAGTCCACGCAACAGTTACTGCTTCTTTCACGATAGAGAGTTTTGGCACAGAGAGGATTCGTACTTTATCGTTTGAAGAATATGAAAAGAGATTGTTGGAGTATAGAAGCATCACTAAGACCTCTTGATTGCACTATGCTCAATAACAGGTCATAACTCGCAGTGCCATGACAGTCCTAAATATCGCAATGATCGGTAGTGATGATCTGGCTAAAGGAATAGCCAAAGCGACTGACCAAAGGGATGTTCATACCTATGTGCACAAAGAATCAGGAGCTGATGGAGTACGAATTCTTTCGATTATCAGGCCTGCAAAAATGCCGGAAAGAATTCGTCCATTTTTCAATTCTCTATGTGCGGCTAGAGTAGGTCTGTTGGAAGTTACTGCAATCGATGCTACCTTTGGTGAGGTTTTGGTAGGATTTGCATCAGCAGGAATTGACAAAGGAATTTTTGTAATTAATCCGCCGCAAGGTGAGTGGATTGATGAGGACCAAGTTAAGGCATTTATCGCTCAAGCAGGATTAACATCATGGAGCCAAAGTGGTTCTGAAGGTATAGAATTGCGTGACGCATTATATGGTTTGATGGATGAGATTTCCAGTGATTTAGAGCAAGCAAAACAGGAACCATTAGTCGTGCCAATAGATCAACATTTCAACGTCAAAGGAATTGGCTTGGTTGCAATTGGTTATGTTCAATCAGGTTCTGTTTCTGTTCATGATGAATTGCATCTTCTACCAGCAGAGGGTCCAGGTACGGTGAAGAGCCTGCAGGTAATGGATGATGATGTCGAACAGGCAGTTGCCGGAGACAGAGTAGGAATCGCATTGAGAAATACAAAAGAAGAACATCTAACAGGAGGTTCGTTGGTGATTCATCCCGCAGTCGAGGACAAGAATAAGGGAATCTCAATTCCACTATCTTTGGAAAAGCATGAAAAAAGTTCGTTAGAACTAACAATTTCTCCTTTCCAAAAGCGAATTTTGGCGCCGGGGGATGTTGTACATGCTAGCGTGGATTTACAATTCGTTGTAGGGAGAGTCGAATCGATAGACTCGGGATTGGAAGTGGCCTGGGATTCTCCTCTATTCATCAGAAAAGAAAACCCTCCTGTGGTTTTGCTTGCACAACTTGACTCCAAACCTCGAATTATGGGTAGTGCAAGATTGACTCGGTTATCTTGAACAGGCTCAAAGAACGGCCCCTCCATAGGAGGGGAAAACGGTGGGTTCATAACCTCGGGTTCCACTTCGCTGGTTCGGGATGCGTATGGACACGAGGCCAGAGGGGCTCGGTGTCAATGGAGTGGGGATAAAATTCCGCTCGTTGTCGCTGGGAGGAGTTCGAGGTAAGGTCAGAGCGACCTTAAACGAGCACCAGGTCTCATTCGAATCTCGCAACGGCCATGCCCTAGACATTAGACTGAACGCAATAAAAAGAGTCCACCATCACGATACAAATCTAGTGCCTAGATGGATTGCGTTTGTTGGTTTCATATTGGTATGGGTTGCGTGGCGAGGAGTTACAGGTAAAATTCAGGCCTTGCTTGGAGCGGCAGGAATTGTTCTTGCAGCAGCTCATTATTTTACAAAACAACCCACATTGATAATCGACACCAATGCCGACGATTGCCACGTAGTGTTTGGTTCGGACCTTACAATCATAAGGTTGTGCACATTGATTCAAAGACTGCAAAATGGCATGTCGCTTGAAGAAGCTAAACTCAGCGTAGACAATATTGTCAGCGATTCTGATTACCCACGTTCTGTCAATAATGATGAGTTGCAAACTATTCCCGAACCTGTAGAATTATTCCCCTCAGAAGTAATCAATCATTTCATAGATTCTATGGAAAAAGAGGATGAAATAATGGATGCAGAGATAATAAGCCCTGCAACCATTATTGACGATTTGGATATCCCTGGATGGGAAGGCGAAGAGATCGTTGAGCCACAGATTTCCGAAGGTCTAATCTCTCGCTCAAAGGCGAATTTGTTTACCCAGAGAAATCAAGTAATGCAAAACGGATGGCAAGAGCCCCCTGTCCAACAACCGGTTTACAACCAAGTTCATCGTGCTGTGCCGAGCGGCATTCCGTCCTATGAAATGCTGAATCAGCAGTCTGTGATGCCAGGTTACACTCAGCCAAATCAAATTCAGCCAACACCTGTACCAACCGAATTTTTACCTTCCTTTGTTGGCGCAAGCGGCGCACATGTTCCTAATGCAGGACCTGAGATGTTTTCCTCTCCAGACACTCCATTGCAACCGGCTGAGGAGTTGGAGGAAGTGCAATCCTTAGTAGCATCCGCACGCAGAGAAATTCCAATTGAAGCGGAAATTATCCCAGAGGTTAGCGAGAGTCCTAAGGCTCGTTATCCCAAAATGAGTAAGTTGGTAGCAAAGCCAAAGACTAGTAGGCTTAGAGTGCGTAAAACAACCACTGGTTCCTTGCGCGGTCGCTCTGTAATCGCAGAATTAGTAAGTCCGACCTTGGGAAGAGCAAGCAGAATCTCAAAGAGACTTTTCAGAGGTCGGTCAAGGACTACAGATTCTCTAAGATTACAATCTCAAAATAACCGACAATCTCAGGTTGCTGAATCTATACAGAATTTAGCAAAGAGTAATGGCGGTACAGTCAGTGACGAAGAGGTTGACCATTTGTTGTCTCACATTAGTCCTAGTATTCCTTCAAGCTTCAGTGATCTAGTCAGTTCCGAGAAGCGACGCTCAGAGGATGTTGCATCAATTCCAAGAATCGATGAATGACTTACTTCTTTTTCTGGGAAATCATATGCTCTCGAATCGCGCGTGCAGAATCCCAATCTTCCTTTTCTTGCTCGGTTTGTGGCGTAAATTGTGGTATAGGAATGGGTCTCATCATTGAATCGATTGCTACCATGAAGAAGTATCCTTCACAGATCTCAGTTTTTGTCCAATCCGATTTGTTCATTGCCCAAGCTGTAACTCTTGCACAAGCAGTACGATTGGATGTGTAAACGATTTTTGCAGTGACTTCGATTAAATCTCCTTGCCTTGCAGGTGCTTTGAATTCAAGAGTATCGATTGAGATCGTAACGAATTCACGATGTGCAAATTTAGCGCAAACGATACCTGCGGCTTTGTCCATGAGCGAGAGTAACCTTCCTCCAAACAGAGTATTGTATGCGTTTGTGTCTTGTGGAAAGACCTCTTCAATCAAGGTCACGGGTTCAGTACTGAACGGCTCCATGTTAAACGCTAATTGTATCTCCTCCTTCAATCCATGTGCTAATTCCCCGCAATATCCTAAGAATTGATGAGGTGTCAAAGGTGCCGACACGGCATGGCCGGAGTATGCGTTGCTTTAGTTAGCGGGGGAATCGACTCTCCCGTTGCTGTTGCTAGGATGCTTATGAAAGGCTGGAAAATTCACCCTCTGCATGCTTCGCAGGAACAGATAACAGGGCGTGCTCCCGAAGAGAAGACAATTGCATTATTGAGGCATTTGTTGAATCTCGAAGGGCCACTAGGAGATGCGGCGAGAAAAAACTTGTCGAGAGAATTATTTGTGGTGCCTGTTGCTGATAAGTTAGCATTATTCACAGAAAAATGGAATCACACAGAGTATTTCATACACATGAAGAGGCTGTTTAACTCAATTGCAACAATAAGGGGCGAAGAAATCGAAGCAACTCATCTTCTGACGGGTGAAAACTTGGGCCAAGTCTCTAGCCAGACCCTGGGTAATTTGGGTGGTATAGAAATTGCAACGAATCTATTGCCATTGCGACCACTTCTTGCTTTCGACAAGGTATCAATCATGACAATGGCAAGAAATATCGGTACTCTAGAAATTAGTGAAGGCCCTGAGGTTTGTGATGCACTAGGTCCCACCAAACCAACGACAGTTGCAAATAAGGAGTGGTTAGAGAGGTCCGAAGAAAGAGTTGGTGGCTTGCAGCACCTTGCTTCTGATTGTTATTCCAATCTAAGAATAGTTCACCTTTGAACACACCGGGTCCCCCCCTTAAGGGGGGGTACCCGCAAACTCACAGTCCCGTCGGTATTTTATGCCCAACTTGCGTGGGGTGGGAGAGAGGGTGGCCCAATGACAGAGAATAAGAGTGCAATTACCGCTTTGGTATTTTCATGTTTGATGCTAATTTCCCCGATGGCGGGGGCAGCGAATGTTAGCACATTTAGCAATGGAGATAGTGAAATTACCGTAGAAGTAAGAGACAGTCCAGAATACACAAATATCGTTGATGGAACAGTAAATCTCCCATCTGGCGATACAGTTACCAGTGCCAGCATGAAGATTTCAACAGATTTCGCAACACACGAAACTTATACCACCATCAATGGAGATAGTGCACAGTTTGTTTGGGACCCATTCTATAATAATCAACAAACCGTTTTTTCCAATCAAGATGATTTCACTTACACTGAAGATACAATTCGTCTAGTTAGTGGAGGTTTCTCAACCGACTTTGAGAGAACAAATGGAGGTTTCAGAGATGAAACACAACCTCCGCTGGCTATGTCACCAGGATGGGAACACGGCACGCTAGCAGACGGTACTGTTCTAGATCCAAACTGTAACACAGGAAACGAATGTTGGGGTACAAATATTTATGATTTTGATAATGATTACACCAACGATGATGGTGGAAGTGGCTTTGCTACTAACTTGGTTACACCTGCCTTGGAAGTAGACCCAGGTGCTTTCATTGCTAAATTCTCAAGTTGGCACGGATTACATTGGAATCTAACAAACCCTGGCACAAACCCTACAAAGACATACTACGATTGTGGATATGTAATGGTAAGAAATTCTTCTTCCAATAGTTTCCCTCCTGCTGACCAATTGTCAAGTTGGACTTACATCCCATTCGATGCAGGAAACTCCTCGGGTGTAGGATATGCTAACGGATTATATCCAGTAGGGTTTGGAAACGGAAAAATACAGTCTTGTGACTCATTATCCGGAACTGATTACGCTCTTGGGGGGGAATCTACTCACCCAACTTTGAATCCTAGTGGTTGGGCAAGTTTGGCTCTAAACCTGCAGGAGCATGTAGGAAAATACATCCAGCTTAAATTTGTAATGAAGCATAATTCAGGTAATGGAGTTCCTGAGAATTCTACAATGCCTGGCTGGTTTATCGACGATTTCAGAATCGGTAACCCACTCCCCCAATCCGGGTGGATGACAGTAAAGGGATTCACACCTAAACAGAACCCTAACCCTGGATTCCCTGATGGATATGGTGTTCTAACACTTGAACAGGAAACAACCCCAACAAATTCTCTGAAAGTAACTGCTCTTAGAGGAGGTACATCAGAAATAGTATTGGATAGAAATGGATTGCAAGTTGCAGACCTCGAAGGGCCCGTGATTGAATTATGGGATATTGACTCATCAGAATATCCTGTCATTGATCTGAAATTTGATTTCGACACAGGACAATACAAACTATCCACTGCAGTATTACACGGCATCACGATTGGAACTAGAATTGGTACTGGTTTGAACGATACAAATGTAATTAGTAGCCCATCGATTTCAGACGGTGTATGGTACTCTCAAGGAGGAGCAGAGCCGATTATTTACGAACCTACTATAATCGATAATTCATACACTCCTTCCCTACCTAGAACCAAGTTCTCCCAGCCAATTTTGGGAGTTACTCCAGTTGTTCTTGACAACTGTGCAGAGGATGCTACAATCGAGCTTACACTAAGAGATGAATCAATAGTCAATGTAACTGTTGGCCAGAAGTGGGTACCTGAAAATCCAATCTTTGGCTTTTCTTCAATCCTGTACTACAACAACCCGTGTGACATGTCTGAATTATGGTTCGACTTAGAGTTTGGACACAGTGCAACAGGAGTAGAAATCGACATCGCAAATGATGGAGATGTTGAATGGGCAATGAATGAACCCGCATTTGGGGCATTTGGTCGTCAAACCAATCTTTGGGCAGGTACAGTTTCAGGAGTAAATTATGCAATGGATGAGGCTACTCTTACCCTGAACATCAACGGTGAAGCAACTGGTGCAGGTTTCATGCTACCAATGGATGCAGAAGTTAACATTGCTGACGTCGTTCTTTCAGACAACACTGCAGGTGCTTTCGACCTTTCCTTGATAGCAAGTGGTCAGGAAGTATCTCTGGGTACAATGCCGAACGAGACCTTGATTGCTCACGAAACAATCTATCCTAGGATTGCATTCAAAGATGCAATTGTATCTCTTTTGAACAATCCGCTAATTCAAGCGTCGTACATAGATACATACGGCAATGAATGGGCTACATTCCAATTCAAGATTTCCAACCAGAATGCAGCAAGCGGTACAAGTGTGGTTGTGGGCGATTTAGATGTCGTATACGATTGGGGGACATTAATCGATGCATCTGAAAACTTCGATCGAGAATTAAATCAAGGAATTGCGCTGGGTACAGGAAGCCAGGTAGCAGTACCTATTGCATTGTCTGGAGGCTCAGGTGGAGCAGTTATGTTCTCGGACCTTTCAATAACCACAGCAACAGGATATGATTCTTCACTATCTCTAACAGGTAACCCAGCAGGATTGTATCCAAATGGTGACATTATTGAGGCTGTTTCGATTCATAGCATTGACCAGTCAACCAACGCAGCTTTCGCTGAAGCAAGGCTAAGAATGGAATCTTCCAGCGGATTAGTGGAGTTGTCTTTCTCTGAACTCTCATTATTCAATGAGGCATACGACCCAGACAATCTCGTGACAATGGAATCTTCTTCATACACCGAGGTGGGAGACGAAATGCACGTTACATGGAGATTCAGAATCAATACCGCTTGGGAAGATACTGCAGAATTACGTATCTATGCGAGCTTAATCGCTGATAATGGTGTGAACGGATTGCCAGGTGCAGTTGTTTTGGCTCCAGCAAATGGTAACGCTATTGAGAATGATGCCATGATATCAGCATTTGAGTTGAGGAATGACGCAGGGGTTGTCCAAGATTTAACCTCTGCAACCTCGAACCAAAATATCAACTTGGCTGGAAGTATTAGGTTAGAGAACCTAGACGTTGCTCCTGACCCAACTGCATACAATCTGTCGCTACAACGTTGGGATGTTCAAACAATCAACGGTTCAGTCGTCTCTGAGTGGATTGAAATAACCAACAGAAGCGGGGTCATTGGAGGTAACTTCGACTGGGACGTAGATCTTGGATTTACAGCAGCAGGTACAGCAACTTACCGGTTCATGATAGATGGATATGAGGGAGGAGATACACTGTGTCCGCCCGCTCCAATCATTGCGGATTCAGATTGTGGAATACCTTTCAACCTAACAATCGATACCTATTCTCCAACATTAATCAACATCTCAGTGCTAAAGGCAGCGAACTTTGACCAATCTATCTGGTCAAACTGGAGAAACTTAGTTGATGATACTTGGGTGTTACCAAGTGCTCAACAAAAGGTTAGAGTTCTAGCCCAAGACATACCGTCGCCTCCAACTTCACTGGACATGTACTACTGGGTTGAATACGACCACGATACAGATATGGACGGAGTTGCAGACCCAGATGAATATGCTGTGCTAACCCTGTACAGCGACGGTAATTTGCCAACAGCAAACTATTCTGGAACTTTCAGTGATGATGCAAACAAGGGTCAAGACCCACCAGGTAAAGTGAGCATATACGTTGTTGGAACCGATATCGGAGGAAACCCAATCGACGGTGGAATGGCTGGATTTGAGAATGATTTGGTTACCTACGTATCGATGGATGCAAAGACACCTAACATCAGGAATTTCTTCATCGAAGACTCGGACAGAAACCGCCTTCACAATCCTAGCGAAGGTGCTCCGTTCTATCAAGGGCCATGGAATATGACCATGTATGCGGGCAATCAGTACCATTTGATTGTTGAAGCTACAGACGAGAACGGTTGGAGAGATATCAATTACTTCCAAATCGACCTCGGACCAGATGACATGGTGGTTTACTACTCCCCAAGAAATGAGACTGCTTGGACAGAGTCTCCAGACATCGAGATTGTCGAGGCTGGAAATGACAGCGACGGACCTCAAGTCCTGAGAATGGACGGAGGACGTCTAATCGATCCTTTCGAGGATGAATTCTATCTAGACCTGCCAATTAGAATGAATTGGGACATAATAGGTATCGGAGGAGGTACAATGATTCCACAACTAAGAATCAAAGATATGGATAGAGACCCATCTTTGATGAGTGAAAGCGGTGGCAGACACAAGCAGCGTTGGGTTTACAGCGATGGAATCCAACTAGACTTCAGGAATGGAATAACACCTACTTTCACCGACATGGATGCTCCATATTCACAAAATGTTGAGACAGCATTCGTATTCCCAAGCGATACAATCCTAATGGAAGGCCAGTATGCTTACGTAGACGGAATCAACTTCGGAGTCTATGTGCTTCCTGAAGGAGAATTCACAATCGAAATTACTCGTGAAGAGGCAATGATGGATGGAACCAAGGGTTACTTTGCCTACCCGGCAGGTGGAGCAGACGGTTCTAAATCCGACGGTCCTACCCTACATACAATCGATGGTGGAGCATTTGCGATCAACATTACTGCACCGCCAATCAACAATGAATATGTGTACACATTCCGCTTGGTTAACCTACCAGACGGAGCAACGGATTCAACCGCAGTAATTTGTGATGGAAATAGTGCTAATGGTTGTGGCTCTTTCAAGATTAAAGTGGACGCAAGCCAGCCTGAAATCGATGATGATTCGTGGCAGGCAAGTTCAGGTCTAAACGGAGAAACGTTTGGAAACACCATGCCGTCCTCTAGCCTGCACTGCGTTGATGTAGAAGCAGTCATAGAGGAAAACGCTGCATTGTTAGCAGGCGAGGTAAATCTGAAGTGGTCTTACTATGTAGACGCTGCATCTAATCAAACATGGCCTGTTTATGGGCAGAAGTTTGGCATCGAACCATTGTCTTATCCTTTGGATTTGAAGATTGTAGGTGGGGATTATCTTGTCAGCGCTGACTGTGTAGACCTATGGCCTGACCCAGTGGACCCAACACAATCACAACTAACAGGAATCGATGTGATTTTGTGGATTGATGGTAGAGATTCAGCAGGATGGCAAATAGATGCTGGTGGCCCTAATGTCGGCTTAGATGGAATCGAAAGGGTTAGCGGAATATATTCCAGCGATCCAGTTCACAACTCTGAGTACAGATTGGTTTACGAGGAGGCATCATTCAAGGTAATCGATGTAAGGATGACTCCTAAGAACCCTGAGGTTGGAGACTCTCCTGAACTTGAAATAACCCTCAAGAACGACGGAACAAAAGCAGGTAACATCACCCTTGAAATCCAATCGGTCAAGGACGGAGGATTCCCAACAACTGAATTGACATTTACTACAGATGAAATTGGAATGGGAATGACAGAAAACATATTTGTCACTGACATGGAAGTGTTCGGTAACCCTACAAGTGGAATGTACTTCATCATTGTAGATGCTGAATCTAACTTACCATTGTGGAATGGTTCTCAGTTCTCAAAGTCGTTTAACGTAGCAGAAGCATCTGATGATGAAGGCTTCTTGTCAGGCGGCGGTATGCTGATTGTAATCGGATTAGCCACTTTGATTCTAATTCTACTGCTCGTGGTAGTAGTTCTAGCCCGAAGAGGTTCTAGCGAAGGAACATACGAGTATGAGTACGAGTATGAGGAAGAGGTTGACAAGTCGATTGTTGATTTGCCAAGAGCAGGCCCACCATCAGCAGGACCTCCTCCAGCAAGTGTGGACCCAACAATGGCTGCAGCAATGGCAGAATTCCCTCAATGGGATCAAGCCACAATCCAAGGCTACTTTGACCAGGGTTGGGACATCGACAGTCTACGTGATTGGGTTAACAACAATCAGTGATTCACCATGAATCTTGACTGGGAAGATATCCATTGGAGTGACCCCGACGGCGGCACAATAGTGCTACACGGGGTTCTTCCAACGGTGGTTCTGCCAAACGCTATGAGGCCGCGCCTTGATTGGCACGGCCTAGGCATAATGGGTTCGAGTGAAGAGGTCGAAGTTTGGGCAGAGGAAGAAAAGGCCGAAGCTAAAGATTCTGGAATCAATCTCGACAGTGCGATTCTAAACGGTGGGCTGGATGGACTTTATCTCGAGATGCTAGCTTACGGGGTAGAAGGATTACAAGTTGGTAAATTCCCAGACCCCGAGCCAAGAAGGCTACACAAGGCAGCGGTAACACACGACCGACCAGTCTTCTTCGTAGAGCCAGACATGGATGATGAAGAATGGGCAGAGTTTCTTGGAAAGGAAGCAAAAGCCATGACTCGCCCTTTGAAACTTGCAAAGATAATTTTCACTTCTAGACGTTGGAGAAAGGGGATTAAGAGAATGCGCAAGCACGTTATTCCTCAACCCTCTAGAGAGCCCGATGGTCTCCAGGCGGCAAGTGCTTTAGCAGCTACTTGGTGGACATTAAATCGAGAAAATTCCGTAGAAGAGTTGAACCATGCTAAAGACTTGAGATTTGCGTCTAGATTGCGTGGTGCATTGGTAAGTTTGCGAGGGCATCACGGAGATGATGCTGTTCTACTGGTTCCAATCCAACAGGCATGGAGAAGTTCGATTTTATCGGCACTAGAGACATTGCCTAATGCGGAGACTTCATCACATGGAAACACGTCGAGCCAAGAGGAGGAGTGAGTATGTCAGGGTCTAATAATATCGAAGTCCGTGTCGAAAATCTGCTTGCAAGGTTTACTCCAACTCCACGAGTTGACCTCGAAGAAGCCGTCGAAAGATTAGGCGGAGTTGTCAATGGTGATGTGATTATCAAGATGCTTGATAGGCCGCGTGCGACGCTAATTATCGATGGTGAAGGCAGAATAATTGTTCACGGAACTCATCGAATAGAAGCTGCTAGGGCTGCTGCAAAAGAGATGCTGCTAAGAATGGGAAGAGATGATTCAGGGCTGGTTACCGAGCTAGGTCCAATCGTTGCGTCCTTTGACTTTGGTGAACCAATCGATATCGCAAATGTTAGAATGAATCTAGGTAGCGGTACATCTTCTATGGATGAGAGGCTGGGTTGTCTCAGATTAAACGATACTAGGCACGACTTGGAATTGTTGATTTGGGCTAGCGGTAGAACAGTTGCTCTGAACGCTCGTCATCCAAACATGGTAGCGATGTCAGCCGTTCATTGGAAAGGCAAATTCGCAGATAAAAAATCGTTCAAGGTGTGATAAGATGGATTGGAAGGGACCAATCCTCGACGACCATTTCCACCTCAATCGGGATGGCAGATTTTTGGATGCAGCAAGAGATTTTTTGCGGGTTGGTGGTACAGACCTAGTTTTAGTTCATTGTCCAGATTTTTCGCAACCACCTGTCACAAGGGATGGCCATGCTGATACCTATGCCGATACGATTGCTATGGCTCAGCAGGTTCGAGAATTGGGAATTGGAGTTAGAGTGATTCTTGGGCCACATCCAGCCGCTTTTGCACATCAATTCGAATCGCTTGGAGATAGGGCTGAAGAGAATTATTGGGACAGCATCGAGACAGCACTACACTATGTTCACGAAGGTCTTGCCCATGGAATCGGAGAGGTAGGTCGGCCTCATTGGCCGGTATCGGATGAAATTTGGCAACGTTCAAACACTCTGTTACTGGAAACGATGGAAATGGCTGCTAGAGAAAATATCCCTCTTCAGTTACACGTTGAGGGCGAATCGGATTCAACATACGGTGAGCTTGCAGAAATGGCCGATAGAGCAGGTCTTGCAAGGGAGAAATTGGTTCGACACTATGCGCCTGCAAACGTAGACCAATCCTACACTCATGGGCTGACTCCAAGCGTATTGGCGGGCAGCGGATCTATTGACGAATTGATGAAAACCTTCGAAGCCTCTTCTCACGGCTTTATGCTCGAAACTGACTACATGGACGACCCTCGAAGGCCAGGCGCCGTACTTGGTCCAAAGACAGTCCCGAAAAGAACCAGACAACTAATCGCTGCGGGATTGGACGAGGAAGTCTTGTACAACACCCATGTAGACTTACCCGAACGTATTTATGGTTCGATTTAACCAAGACTTCATGACCTTGTTTAGTTTCGCAATGGATGGTGGAAACATGAAGAGAGCATTACTAATCTCTGCACTCATGCTGTTTTTACTCGTTCCAACTAACGTCCAAGCACAGGTTGCTCCAATCGGAGTAGAAGTCGATTGTGACCAATCCACAATCGACATCAATGTCCATCCAGAACAGAATCAACCTGTTTCGGTATCTTGTACTGTAAAGAATACAGGTTCGTTCACTCAAGACATCACTCTCGAAAGCGAAGTTGACGGAAACGACTTCTCACTAACTCTTTCCGAAGATTCGTTTGAGCAAATTGCTGCTGGAGATGAGGAATCATTCACCGCTGTGTTTGCGGCATCCCCTCGTATCGCAGTTTTGACTGAAGATTTCACGATCACAGGTAGAGTAACAAGTTGGGGAATGGAGCCGATAATGGTGCCCTGGGGACAAGCGAATTCCACCGGTCAAACCGCTGGAACGGTTAACTCACTTCCATACTCAAGAATGGACTTGGAGGTCTCCAATCCTTCTGCTAGAAACATTGGAGCAGGCGAAGAAGCAGCTATTCAGTTCACAATTTTCAATGACGGCAACAGAATAGATAATCTGGAAGTTGAGATTGTTAACCTGCAAGAACTTGAAGATGCAGGTTTCAAATTCGTATCCGATCCATTCTTCAGGGCTACCGTTAATCCGGGTGCGTCATCGGACCAAGGAGACATTATTCTTGAAGCGCCAAGCGATGTAAGCAGTGAAATTTCACTACAGGTCGAACTGCGTGCGTTTTCGAAGCTTGACATAGACGCTGAGGCCAGTGAGGTTTCCATAAGAGTCAACGTTGCCGCATCAAGCGGTGGTGGTGGGTCAATCGGCCTAGATGATTTGAGCACAATGAACGAGGATAGCGTTGCTGTAGTTGCCATGGCAGGAGGAGGCGTAATCGCACTCATTTTCCTCCTAGTCATAATTTCTAGACTTACCAAGAAAGCCGGAAAGCAGAAAATTGCAGCCAAGGAAGCAAAGCGCTCTGCAAAGGCTGAGAAGAAAGCGAGCAAAGCAAATCGCAAGGCTATGAAGAAAGCAGGAATTTCAGAAGAGCAAATCGAAGAAGAGTTCAGCGAAGATCTAGACCTCGATGACCTCGACGATTTAGACGATGATTTTGATTTCGAGGATTTGTGAGCCGTAAAACGACTTTCAAAATTCACTTACGGAATAGGCTCTGTACCTTATTTTTCAATGACAACAGTCATAGACGTAATGGCTAGGGAAACACCTACCCTAAGGGTAGGTGCCAAATATGCTTGGTTTACAAGGTAAAGTTGCATTTGTTTTTGGAGTGGCTAGTGAAGATTCAATCGCTTGGGCAATTTGCAAGAGTTTAGCCCAAGCAGGAGTCACGTTATACCTAGGATATCAGAAGAGGTTTATGTCACGAGTTTTCCAATTGAAAGACAAACTACCAGCAATAGCTGGATTTTATCCTCTAGATGTTTCCTCAGACGCAGATACGAAGGAATTCTTTGATGCCTTCAGCAAGGAAAATCCCGGTCTGAAAGCGGATATTTTGATTCACGCAATTGGGTTTGCGCCACGAGAATGCTTCGATCGCCCGATTTTATTTGTTGATGATGAAAGCATAAACACAGCATATACAATTTCTGCAAATTCATTGCAGCGCTGTCTAAAATTCGCATTACCACATCTAAACCCCGGTTCTTCAACAATCACACTAACCTATGCGGCATCGACTAGGCACGTCCCTTCCTACGGCATAATGAGTATGGCAAAAGCCGCACTGGAATGTTGGACTAGAGAGTTAGCCTGCCATCTTGGGCCAGAGGGGCACAGAGTGAATTCGATTTCAAGTGGGCCAATTAGGACAATTGCCGCTAGCGGCATTCCCGGCTTTGACAATATTCTCGACCATGTTGCGGCTAATTCACCTCTTCGAAGAAACGTAACGCAATCAGACGTTGCAGGTTGTACAACATGGTTGGCCAGCCCGCTATCATCTGGTGTAACCGGCCAGTGTATTCACGTGGATGCAGGGTATTCCATTACCATGGTACCATCCAGCATCATGGGGGAGTGACAAATGTCGGTTACCACCGCAGACGGAAAGCAAGTCGATGGCCTCAATCAAGCGCCATTTGAGCCAATCGCTGTTATTGGCATGGCGGCATTGATGCCTGATGCTAAATCCATCGAGGAATTTTGGCAGAATATCATCGATGCTCACGTGTCGATCAAAGAAGTCTCGAGAGATCGTTGGAATCCGGATATCTATTGGGAAAACGGGATGCCTGGCAATGTAAGCGAAGGGAAGACATATTCCAAAATCGGAGGTTTCGTTGAGGGATATGAATTCGATTGGAGAAGGTGGAGACAACCTCCTGGTTCTCTTCCACAAATCGACCCGTGCCAATTATGGGCAGTTACCGTATCTGCAGATGCAATCGATGATGCAGGCTATGGCGAAGGCGGAAAAACCCTCGACAGGGCCCGTACTGGAGTAATATTCGCAAACGCTCTTGGTGGAGAAAATCGCTCAGAATCAAACATAAGAGTCTACAGCGCAGAGATGAGACAAATCGCAATCGACAATGGCGCAACCCCTGAACAGGCAGATGCCATGGTCGAGAAGATGTGTGAGGGAACTCCTCGCATAGACGAAGACACAATGCCAGGAGAATTAGCAAATGTTGTAAGCGGCAGAGTTGCGAATCTATTGGACCTTCAAGGTCCGAATTATTCCACCGACGCAGCGTGCGCATCTTCAATGGCTGCATTGCTTGATGCATGCCGCCTTCTCCAAACAAGACAAGTAGACACGATGTTGGCGGGCGCAACAGATAGGTGCATGGAAGCAGCAACATACGCTAAATTCAGTGCGATTGGCGCCCTTTCACCTAGTCATTCGACTCCATTCGATGCTAGGGCAAACGGATTCGTCATGGGAGAAGGAGCGGGAGTTCTTCTTCTCAAGAGGTTGTCAGATGCTGTCTCTGATGGCGATGATATCAAGGCTGTTATTCGAGGAGTAGGAGGTTCTTCTGATGGTCGAGGCAAGGGAATTACCGCACCGAGTCAAAGAGGTCAGGTACAAGCTGTTAGCAGAGCCTATGCACAGGCAGGATACGACCCCTCAACCGTTGAATTGGTAGAAGCACACGGTACGTCAACAAAGGTTGGAGACGCAACTGAATTGTCAACTCTATCTTTGTTATGGAAAGGACTTGACGGCGGCGACCATATCGCAGTAGGCTCGGTAAAGAGCCAGATTGGTCACTTGAAAGCTGCTGCGGGAATTGCTGGAATAATGAAGGCCTGTAATGCGGTCTATCATGCCACAATACCGCCAAGTGCTGGATTTGAAACACCCAATCCTACTGTAGAGTGGGACGAGATACCATTCTTCGTGCCAACAAAAGCTCTCGATTGGCCCAAACCCGAATCCAATCCTCGAAGAGCAGGTATCTCCGCATTCGGTTTCGGTGGAACGAATTTCCACGTTACTTTGGAAGAATATGTTCCAGATTACCATGCAGAATTAGTAAATGAATGGGATGGAAGATGGGATGCTTATGCTGGCCTTGCTTCAGATTCAAGCCTAAAACCAACAATGACGCACGAGGAACTCAAAGCGATTGAAGGAGGCATGCTACTTCTGTCTGGTGAATCGGTTGATGCTGTGAAATCAAAATTAACCGCAGTCTCATTTTCAGGAACCAATTTCGATGATGATCCAAAGGGCGTGAGACTTTCTTTCACATTACCGGAAAAGTGGTCTTATGAAACGAGCGACGCTGTAAGAATGGCAATCACTGCAACGAGTTGGGCTGAATTCAACAAACGCAAGGATTTGGCACTGAAGGCGATGGATGACCAGGGCAAATGGGGGTTCTTGATGAGTCAAGGAATCCTGATCACGTCAGATCCAGCTATGCCAAATGAGGCAAAGGTTGCGCACATGTATCCCGGACAGGGGAGTCAGTATGTTGGAATGACAAACGACCTACATGCGAGATTTACTGGCGTAGGAAAGGTTTGGGAAAAAGCGGATATTACCATGGTCGATGTGCTTGATGGAGAGACATTATCATCATTCGTTCTAAGACAAAATCTGAGCGATGATGAGAAGAAGGAAGCGGAGCACAAACTCAAGCAGACAGAGTACACTCAACCTGCGATGCTTACTGCGGACTTAGCGATTGAAGCAGCGCTTAACGCTCATGGTCACAAGCCAGACATGGTCGCAGGTCACAGCCTTGGAGAGTATGCCGCCCTCATGAGTGCAGGCATTCTGGACATGGACGGTGCATTGAGGGCAGCTGCAGCCCGTGGAACTGAAATGGGTAGCGTCGAAATTGATGATAAAGGACTGATGGCTAGTGTTACGGCTCCTTACGAGAGAATTGCAGAAATAATAGATGAAGTCGATGGTTATGTAATTGCAGCAAACAAAAATTCTCCTAAAATGACTGTTATCGCTGGTGAAACCGCTCCAGTAAAGGAGGCGATGTCTAGATTTGAAGCGGAAGGGTTCCAAACCGTAGCATTAGCGACCAGTCACGCATTCCACTCTCGAATTGTTGCACCAGCAAATGAGCCGCTGAGAAGATTCTTGGAGAATTTAGACATCAATTGGCCTAAAATTCCAATCACAAGCAATGTTGATGGTGGTTGGTACCCGATGGATGATGGCACAGACTCTAAAACCGCAATTCTTTCAAAACTAGCACCTCAAATGGCATCTAGTGTTGAATGGACATCTCAAATCAATTCAATGTATGAAGCAGGCGCAAGAATATTTTTGGAAGTTGGCCCAAAGAGAGCACTAACCGTATTTGCTTCACAAATACTGGAAGGCAAACCCGCAATTCCAGTAATGACAAATCATCCAAAGGCAGGTGGAATTGCAACTTTCCTTTCCGCTCTTGGTACACTCGCATTAGCAGGACGCCCTCCAAAATGGCCAAGCAGGGATAGCCCTCATTTGACTCCTGGATTCCGTGCTGGACCAATCGAAGCACATGGTGCATTAAAGCCATCAACTCCTCTTAGAGAAAGAAGTAAACCCCTGCCATCAAAAGGCGGGGATGTAGTTACTCAAACGGTCTCAAAATCACCTGACAACTACCTTGACCCTGACGCGGCAAAGAAGGCGCTAGTAGGCGAATTGATCGCAGCACATACCGGCTATCCCGCTAAATTCTGCCAAGGCAACGTCGATATGCGTGCGGTTTTGGGAATGAGCGATGACCAAATTCAAGCAGTGATTACAAGCGTTCATGCTCGTTGCAGCACAGACCCAGATTGGGATATAACGGTTGCAAAGACTCCTGGCGATATCACAAGATGGATAACCTCGGCACCACAGTCAGTAATTACCTCACGTGCAACAAAATTGGACGATAGGGACGATGACCCATACGTCGTAACTGGAATATCGCTAGGTCTTCCCGGCGGGGAAAGGGTGTTTGATGAAGGCAACTTTGAGAAACTTGTACGTGGAGAAACCTGCATTTCAGAGGTTAGTGATGATTACAAACAGAGGTTGCTCGATAAGAATCTGGTACGTCTTATCAAAGGCCGAGATGGTAGCGTAGGAATGGAAGCTGCAAAGGAGTTTGGAGATATACCTCAGTTAGCAGGAATAAAATCCGCATTCGACCCGGAAGAAGAATTTGGTATTGAAGCAAAGATAGCAGCGGCATGGGACATTACCACGCAGTTGGCTTGCGCAGCAGGTTTAATCGCACTCAGAGATGCGGGGATACCACTCACTCCTGTAGAACAAGTCGGTAAAGGCGGTTTGAGATTAATTAGGTCTTGGCAGATGCCATCTGCTTACAGGGATAGAACAGGAATCGTATTTGCATCATGTTTCGCAGGACTCCAAATGTCAGCAAAACACGCAAAACAAAACGGAGATGATGGAGAAGGCTGTTTCGATAGGAGGTATCTATTCCAAATTTTGAACATGGGCCATTCTCAATTCGCCCAACACGTAGGCATTCGTGGCCCAAATACTACGATTAATCTGGCGTGCGCTTCAGCAACAGCAGCGTTTGGTGTGGCAGAAGATTGGCTAGCAAATGATAGATGCGACAGGGTAGTGATAATTTCAGCAGACGATGTCACTGGTGAAGACTTATGGGAATGGATAGGGGCTGGTTTTGCTGCTAGCGGGGCTGCTTCAACAAATAATGTAATCAAAGAAACAGCGTTGCCATTCGACAAGAGAAGGAACGGTTTGATTCTCGGAATGGGTGCAGCCGCTTTCGTCGTGGAAAGAAAATCAGAATCCGATGCGAGAGGAGTCCAGCCAATTGCAGAGATTCTTGGTACTAAGATTTCCAACTCAGCTTATCACGGAACGCGTTTAGATGTTGAACATGTTGCCCAAACCGTAAATGAATTCGTTGGAGAGATGGAAAATAGATGGGGATTAGATCGCCATCAAATTGCCCCAGATACAGTGTTTTTCTCACATGAAACCTACACTCCAGCAAGGGGAGGTTCCGCTCAAGCAGAGGTTAAGGCTCTGAGAGAGACATTTGGAAGTAGCACGGATTCCTTGGTCATAGCCAATACCAAAGGTTTCACCGGACACCCAATGGGCGTAGGTATTGAAGACGCTTCGATGTTTTATGGGTTATTGACAGGGAGAATTCCACCTATCGCTAATCACAAAGAGGTTGATGATGAATTAGGAAATCTGAATCTATCTAAGGGCGGCGATTATTCGAATTTGAAGTACGGTATGAGATTCGCTGCTGGCTTTGGTAGCCAAATCGGCCTTTCACTGGTGAAGAAATTTGATTTCTCTGGTGAGCGAATAGACAAGAAGAAATTGTTTGCCTGGAATCAATCTCAGGCTGGAACCAAGAACCTCGAATTACGTGTATTGAAGAATAAATTAGTCGCTTATGTAGACGGCGAAAACAACTTGCATGGCGGCATTCAAGGAGATGAATACGCCACACCTTCGCTTATTGAAGCCGCAGCGGCTCCAGTTGTTGTCAAACAGGAAAAGCCAGTTGAGGTTGTAACAGAAAAGCCTCTGCCAGCACCTACTCCAAGCCCGGCGCCCAAGCCAGTTGCAGCACCGTCGGGCGATACTACCCAAATTGTAATCGAAGTAGTAGTCAATCACACTGGATATCCTGCTGATTTTGTTGAGTTGGACCAGGATCTTGAGGGAGAACTTGGAATTGACACAGTAAAGCAAGCAGAAATAATGGCAGATATCCGTGAGAAGTTTTCACTTCCAGTCGACGAAGATTTCGTTTTAGCCGATTATCCTACACTAAACCATATGATTGGATATATACACAAAATGCAAGGAAATGAGCCAACACAAACCGAGGCTGTAATCCCGGCCGAGACTTCCATCATCGAATCTTCACAAGTGGAAGAAGTCGCACCTCCATCTCCAGAACCAACACCGGTTGTACAGCCATCAGGCGATACGGGGGAAATTCAACCAAAGTTGATCGGTGTTGTCGTAAAGCATACTGGTTATCCTGAAGATTTCATAGAAATGGACCAAGACCTCGAAGGAGAGTTGGGTATAGACACAGTAAAACAAGCGGAAATCATGGGCGATGTCAGAGAAATATTCTCTTTACCGCTAGATGAAGACTTCGTACTATCGGAGCATCCAACATTGAATCACTTCGTTGCATACATACAGAAAATGACAGGAGGAACGCCTTCTGAAGTACCATCTCAGCCGGCGGCGCCAGCAGAAGTTGAAACAGTAACAACCGAGGCAGTAGAACCAAAGGAAACAGCCCCAGCGGTTCATACCGACTCTGGTGACATTCAACCCAAGTTGATCGGTGTTGTTGTGAAGCATACCGGTTACCCTGAAGATTTCATAGAAATGGACCAAGACCTCGAAGGTGAGTTGGGTATAGACACCGTAAAACAAGCTGAAATCATGGGTGATGTTAGAGAAATTTTCTCGCTACCTGTTGATGAGGACTTCGTGTTATCAGATCACCCTACTTTGAATCACTTCGTTTCCTACATTGTGAAAATGAAGGGTGGAGGCTCTGATGTGGCAATCGCAGAGGAACAATCTTCAGATGCGATTTCCGAACCCGTTGAACAGCCAGTTTCAAACTCAGGTCAATCCATGACGGGAATTTCACAAACAAGGCGCTGGCAGGTTGAAGTTGAACCGTGTCAGGCGGTTGCCGAAGGTTTGCCTATTGGAGGTACCATTGTTCTAACTCAAGACAATTGGGGAGTCGCAGACGCATTGGCAACTAGGCTGTCCCAAAAGGGTCTGTCAATAGCAAAGGTCGGATTTGAATTTGGTGCTAAAGCAGTAACTGAACAGGAAGAGTTGTCAGGACACACTTATCGTGCAGATCCTGGAAGCGAGGAACAAATTGCAGAAATCTGTTCTAGAATCAGCGGAGTAGGAGGAATAATTCACCTCGCTCCCCTATCATTAACTGGCAGTTCATGGGAGAATTCTGGGGCTTCAAACCAAGTCAATCTTGCAGCACAATCTTGGTTTGGTCTTCTGAAAGGATTGGATTCCCAACTCGCAGTACTATCTTCAGGAATAGTAGGTAGCGTGTCTGCAATGGACGGCAGACACGGTAATCGTGGTGAGAGATTCAATTCACTTGCATGTGGGGCTAGCGGCGTTACCAAATCGTACGCGTTTGAAAGAGACAATATCAGGTGCAGAGCGTTGGATTTACATCCTGAGTTAATTATTGATGCGGACCATGCAGCACAAATAATCGAGAATGATATGTTCAACGCTGGTGGAGAAGTAGAGATTGGAATCGATAGGGACGAGCGCAGATGGACACTGGTTTGCTTTGCAGAGGACCTAGTTGATGAAATCAAACCACTTGAATCCGATGATGTATGGTTGGTTAGTGGCGGTGGTTCAGGAGTTACTGCCGCCTCAATAATCGGCGTGTCAAATGCTAGCAAGAATGCTGGAGCGACATTCCTGTTACTCGGCCGCAGCGGGCTCATTGAAGAAACATCGACGTGGTTGAATTGGAGTGATGAGGAACTCAATGCACGAAAGATGGAATTGAGAGAGTCTTTGATCGCGGAATCAGAATCTGGCAAGGTAACCATGGTAGAGTGGAATAATGCTTGGACCAAGTTGACAAGAAGTATGGATATTTATCGAACTATCAACGAAATAGAATCCTCCGGAAATAAGGCGGAGTATCATTCCGCAAACGTAACCGATGCAGAGGCTATTGGCCAAGCAGTCGGCGGAAGAGCCGTGACCGGAATCGTACACGGAGCTGGCTTAGAAGAATCGAAGTTGGTTGGTGACAAGGCTTGGAGTACATTCGATTTAATCGTTAGAGTCAAGGTTGATGGATGGAAAGCGCTAACTTCGTGCGCAGGTGATTCACTGCGATTCGCATGTGCTTTCACAAGCGTTGCAGGAAGATTTGGAAACGGTGGCCAAACAGATTATGCAGCTGCAAACTCAATTCTCGATGCAGAGATGGCACGCCTATCAGCGAACGGCGATTGTAGGGCCGTAGCAATAGGTTGGACTGGTTGGAGAGACGTTGGAATGGCAACACGAGGCTCAATCGAAGCCGTGTTTGAATCCGCGGGAATCGAAACCCTTGCGGTTGATGACGGCGTTGAAATCTTTGTCGGAGAGGCCCTTGCAGGAGGAAAGCGTAGGGTATTGGGTTGTGGCTCGTTAGGATTGATGGACAGATACGATTCATTCAGAGATGCACCACTGAAACTACCTGCAGAGATGGCTGCGTCGATTGCAGACCCACGAAGGTTCCCACTCATTGACAAGTTGATCTCACTAGAAGAGGGTAAATCCCTGGTATCACAGTGTACATTGTCAGTGCAAGACCATCCATTCCTTGGAGACCATGCAATCGATGGCGTGCCATATCATCCTGGTGTAATGGCGATGGAAATGTTTGCTGAAAACTCATTACTATTGCTGCCAGGTAACAGTTTAGCAGGGTTTGAAGAGGTTACCTTCGGTCTTCCAATCAAGATAATGAAAGGTGCAATGACAGTCCGTGTAGAGGCTGATTTGGTGGCCAGCGAAGGGGATCTGCATTGGGTAAAATGCAGGCTTGTGTCGGACCTAACAAACTCAAAAGGAGAGGTATTTGGCGAGCCGAGATTACATCATGAAGCAAAGGTAAGACTAGTGGCTAGCAGCGAAGACATGGCGCCATTCCTGAAAAATGAGGTGGAATCTTTGCCAGCAATCGGCACTCCTCCTGATGGAGAATTACAACATCATTCGAGTTTCATCTATCTGAGATATTTCCATGGTCCAAGGTTCCAATCGCACGGCGGAGTACTGCGTGGAATTGAAGGCGGAGTTGATGGAATTGCTTTGATGCGCCATCAATTGCCTGCGAGTGACCAGTTCGCTTTGGAGAGCGATGGTGAAGAAGTGCTCTTGGAGGCACTTCCTATGCTGATAGAAGCCGGCTTCCAAAATGCCGGCTTAGCCGCTATGGAAAGCGATGGATTCTCTAGTCTACCAATCGGTATTGAATGGTCTACAATGCTTAGAGTGCCAGAGGCAGAAGAGCGCTTGCGTGTACGTTCTGTAAAGGTTGCAAGCGAGGATGCTGGTATAACCGTTCACGATGTGGTAGTTGTTGGCGATGATGATGCTCCAGTTATATCCCTCAAAGGTTTGAGACTCAAAGCTATGGGCGAAGTTCCAGAAGACCAAAGATTCAGTCTGCCGAGGTGAAATGATGGAGTTAATGGGTCCTGTAGAGGGTCCGAGGATGTTACTCGCTAGATTGCCAATTCAAGAGTGCACCAGCATTTTTGCTGAAGATATTCCCCGGGCAACTCAAAAACGTCTCAACGACCATAATTCAGGTAGGCTTCTTCTTGAGAAGTGTTTGATGAAGTGGGGCATACCTTTGGATTCAATAGAAGTCCTTAGAACAGAACATCGTGCACCTTACCTTTCATGGATAAATGGTGTGTGGAGAAATGAACCACTACCTGGGATTAGTATTGGTCATTGTGAGGGTTGGGCAGTATGTGCTCTTATCGAAGCCGGATTCTGGATTGGTATTGATGCGGAGCGTAAAGATCGCCAAATTCAAGCCAATGCATTTGACATGATGGCAAGAGGAAACGAGTTAAATTTTCTAATTGAAAATTCAAAAATGGCAATTGAAATCTGGACCGCAAAAGAAGCGGTTCAAAAGGCCGAAAAACTCGGAATGCATCTAAATCCGAGGGACATAAATTTGCCAAAAAACAATGTCAAATCTTTCATCCATGATGATCTAATGGTGTCTGTCGCTTGGCGCAAAGCCGGAGATAATCCCAGAACAGCAGAAGACAATTTATTGGACGCTACAGCTGAAGCCATGAAACAAAATCCGGATTTCAGTGTTGGTTGTAAAACTTCGAGAAATAACCTATGAAAGTAAATACACTCTTTGATTAATGATGAGCGCGGACCAACCACCATGGACAAGGGGCTTTGGAAGTGGGTATCATCATCCACGATTGTAGCATCCTTGTGCTGCTTACCGTCAGTTATCATGGTGATGTTTGGACTAGCATCTGTATCTACAGCAGCGGCTCTTTCAGACACACTTTACTGGGGTAAGGACGGTTATTGGTGGTTTAGACCAACAGTTCTAGGCATTGCAGCAATCATGGTTGTTATCGGTTTGGTTTCATATTTCAGGAATCAAGGCGTCTGCACACTGGATGATGTCAAAAGAGAGCGCCAAAAAGTCATCAACATTTCTCTGTTAGTTGTAACCATTGCTGTATCAGCATATCTAATATTCAATTATGTAGTTTTAGAGATACTAGGCATAGCATTTGGCCTTCCTTGGGAAGAAGATGCCTTTTGGAATTAGTCTTGGTTCGCAATTCCCCACTGCTCTGTAATCAGTTCAGGGTCGTTAGCAATCGAAGATTTTCCTGACCAAGTTATGTAACCGGTTTTGTTGACGAATACCGTAGTTCCAGGCGACTCTATACCGAGAATGTTCCCTTCTTCATCACCTAGCAAGAATTTGTATGTTGTTAGATTGTTGTTTGCATCACCCTCTTCATCATCATGGGCATCAGCGGAGTCGTGCCAATCCTTGAAAGAAATCTCGGAGCCATTATCTGTTGACATGACCATTACGTTGATTTCAGGTATAGTGTCCCATATTGTGTGCATCAAATCCATACATGGGAGATTACACCACTGTGCGGAAAATATGACGATATAGGCTTGGCCTTCTAATCTTTGACTGGACCAGTTTGTTTCATCATCGGTAATTTCGTCCCAAGTTGGAAACAATTGTGGCTCTTCAACATATTCTGTGGAATCTCCATTTTCCTTTTCTTCACTGGTACAACCAGCAAGTAGTAGACTCAACGTAACCAACAAAGCGAATAGTTTCCCACGCATGGTAGATTCTTGCACGGACTAATTCATTAATCCTGTGTAATAATTTCACGCTTCAATAAATAAGTCTCGATACCCTACGTTACGCCATGCGAAGAATACTGGTATTGCTTCTCGCTCTGGCGATGGTTGCTGCAAACGCCTCAGCTACAGAATCAGATCTAGATGGTGACGGTGAAAACGATGACGTTGACCTCGATATAGACGGCGACGGTTTTGAAAATACAAACGATTCATGCCCACTTGTATTTGGGGCCTCAAGTCTGCTTGAAATTGGATGTCCAGACTATGATGAGGACGGAATTCCCGACCATCTTGATTGGAATAGAGATGGTGACATATGGGACAATGATGAGGACGATTGCCCTATGGTTCCAGGGTCCTCTAGGTTTGTACTGAAAGGTTGCAAGGACATGGATGGGGACTTTATGCCCGACCTTTACGATGATGATGCCGATGGAGATGGAATACGCAATGAAATGGAGAGAGCTGCATCTACCGGTTTGGTAATGTATGATCCATACAACTTCAACTCCACACCTTCCGATGTTGATGAAGATACAATACCGGATGTATTAGACGACGACGCTGATAATGACGGAATATCCAATGTTGATGAAATTGCAGCGTCCAGAATCACAGGAATTGATTACAGTTGGTTAGATGATTCACTCACTCCGCCGGATTACGACAAAGATGGGTCGCCAGACGCTATTGACGAAGATAGCGATAACGATGGCTGGCCAGATGATGTGGAATTGGACAGAGGCTCAGGCCACTTGGATGAAGACAGCAATCCACATTTGATGTATCTGGGAATAGATACAGGTATCTTCTATGGCGGCGGTTTGACATTTTACAATGAATATACCGACGATGCACTAGAAATCTCTCTTTCTGGTTTGATGGATATTGTGTTCGAAGAATTGGTAATATTGTTGTTGCTCGTTCCAATTTACCTGGGGTTATTCTTGTCCCGACGCAGGATATTCAATGAATTGATTTCAGACATCGAAAGTGCAGAAGATGTTAGCAAACTAAGTTCAATAGAAGAAACAGCAAATGAGTACGTTAAGTCAAAACACCTCAAAGTATACCACGGATTGGTATTGAGAAACCTGATTGAGACCCAAGAAAACAAACTTGAGGCGATGGCTCTGGTTTCAGATTCGGAGGAATAGTCGGGAAAATTAGATCAAAAATATGCAACCCAAATGTAAATTCCAGTGAGAATACTCATTGGAATAAGATAGGAAAGAAATTTCTTTAATTTCGGGTTTTTTTCATTTTTCCAATTGGAAAATTCGTCATCTTTTGCAATTGCTTCTCCTACAGCGACTATTAATTCACCAATCGCATCAGCCACAATATCACATCTCATTCATATTACGAATCTCAGGTGTTTGGTCTGCAATAATGAATTCAAGCATAGCGGCCCACATCACGAATTCCATGCTCTTCTCCAATTCTTCTTGACCTCCAACTTCCTCAATCATGTTGTCAAGTGTATCGGTAGGTGAATGGTAAGCGGAGTAATCCTCATCATAGGCTCCGAGGTGGAAGATAGTCTGTGCCCCTAAGTTGCGGAATGTTACGTGATCTGAGCGACCGAAGGTGTCCTCATGAACATCGAAAACAAGGTCTGCATGTTCCTCCCAATGTTGGTCACAACCTGCACCGTATGTTCCATCGATTCTTAGGTCCATTGGGGCCTTCAGCACGTTTCGGTGAACGTGGTCTAGAACCGTAGTAATCTCAACGTCTTGTACATCAGGGTCCATGTCAGGGCCTGACCATGCGTGGTAAGGGAATGGGTCCCCGACGCCGTTTTTCTTTGCAGGCCATGACATTCCCATCATGTCCATGTTGATGTAAAACTCCAGTTCCTTGTCTTGAGGGAGGCAATAATCACATTGATTATTTGCGAATGCGTTTGAGCCGCGTAGCCCCTCTTCTTCACTTGACCATAATGCTAGGAATGTATCGCAGTCAAATGTCAAATCAGCAAATGCTCGAGCATACATCAACATAGCGACAGTTCCTGCAGTATTGTCGTATGCGCCTTCGTATGTACCTCCACCGGGGGGCCCTCCTGGTGGTGCGATGTCCATGTGGCCGCCCATTCCTTGAACACAGTTGTCGTTTCGACCCTCTTTCCAAGCGATGACATTGAGACTCTCTGGTTGAGCTAGATTACCGTGGTCAGTTACCCTGAGAAGGTATGTATCATAGCCGAGCCCTTCGAATTGTCCTTTGAAATACTCAGCAGCACGCTCATAGAAACCGTTGCCTGCTCCCATCCAGCGATTGACATAGCCGCCACACTTCGTGGTGTCGGAGCACACACTTGTGATGAAATCGATTTGCTCAAACCATTCTTCACCATTAACGATTGGCATACCTTCAGCCACGGTGACTTTTACAATCTCACTTCGACCATCATCGGATATGAATGTGATATTCACTTCACTAACAAAGGGTGTTGTCAAAATTTGTCCGTAAACCGTGTTATCTTCAACCACAACGCTGTGGCTCTTGACGTAGGTGCCATTGATGAATATCAAAACATCTGGTTCTGTAGCAATCGCATTTCCTTCTCCATCTAATGTAAAGTCATGCCATTCTCCTGAGCGCAGAACAGCATCTTCTGGATTTAGAAAATCAATTTGCAATGAATCTGCAGGCACGATGTCCCCGACTTTCTCTTCACCAAAGCAACCAGCTAGAGGTGCGATTATGAAGAGCGTGGTCAGTACGAAGGCAGAAATCCTACGACTCATGCTCTACGCCCATAGATTAGGCCTAATCAAAATATGGGATTAATGTAGAATTATCTGGGTTCATATAGAATCATAAAGTGTTACTTTTGGTGAAAAAAAACATTCGCTTATAACTCAGTTTTTGTTTGATTGATTTATGAACCGAGTTCTAACTTTTGTAATGATATCACTTCTGGCCGCCTCAGCACTTCCGCTGCATGTAACTGCCGACGCCAGTGATGATATACCAACCAATGCAGCAGGAACTGGAGTGCACGGTGCCCTCTTGTCTGCGCTCTCGCACGTCGATCTTGTTACGACACTAGAAGGCACAGGTCCATTTACATTATTCGCACCAACAGATCAAGCATTTACTGATGCGGGAATAGATTTGGCCAACTATCAAACACAAGAAGAAAATGACACTCTTCGTGACATTCTGCTCTACCACGTCATCTCAGCATCTGTCTCCTCAAGTTCTATCACAGATGGTATGGTAGAAACCATGGCAAATGGAAAAAAGGCAATGTTTAGTTTCGATGGAACAACAGTCACGATCGGAGGAGCTAATGTGACGACAGCAGATGTTCAGTCCTCTAATGGTATAATTCACGTCATCGATCAAGTCCTGATGCCACCTGAGGATATTCCTACAACTGCATCTGCCACTGGTGTCCACAATACTCTTGTCAATGCAATTTTGCAAGCAGACCTACTACTAACACTAGAAGGCGTGGGCCCGTTCACAGTATTCGCTCCAACCGACCAAGCATTCGATGAAGCAGGAATCGACCTCGCATCGCTTGATAATCCACAAGGTCAAGCAACTCTTGAAGACATCCTTCTCTATCACGTCGTGGCAGATGAGATTCTGTCTTCTGACGTAACGGAATGTATGAGCGTCGAAGCTTCAAACGGACAATCAGTTGCATTCTCATTCGAAAATGGTGTTATGGTCAATGATGCAAACATCACGACGACAGATGTCATTGCAAGCAATGGAATAATCCACGTAATCGACAAGGTCCTGACGCCGGTTGATAATCCAAATGACATCCCAAGAACGGCTCAATGCACAGGGGTTCACGATTCTCTTGTTGCCGCTGTAATTCAAGCAGAACTTCTCGAGACATTACAGGGCCCTGGTCCATTCACACTATTCGCACCAACCGACCAAGCATTCGCTGATGCGGGAATCGATTTGGGTGCTCTTGATAATCCAGCAGGTAAACAAACACTATCCGATATTTTGCTATACCATGTGGTTTCAGGAGAAGTACCATCCAGTAACGTAACTGAGTGTATGACTGCCACAGCGGCGAATGGACAACCACTCTCTTTCACCGTATCGGGCGGAGTGATGGTCAATGATGCCAATGTTACAACTGCAGATGTAAGCACAAGTAACGGTGTAATTCACGTAATCGACAAGGTACTAACGCCAAGTGATTCACCAAATGATATCCCAAGGACAGCACAATGCACAGGTGTTCACGACACGCTGGTTTCTGCAGTGGTCCAAGCAGAATTGCTTGAAACTCTGCAAGGTAGCGGCCCGTTCACACTATTTGCTCCTACAGACCAAGCATTTGCTGATGCAGGAATCGATTTACCAGCACTCGATACTCCTGAAGGAAAACAAACTTTGTCAGATATTTTGCTATATCACGTGATTGCTGGAAACGTTCCCTCGAGCGCAGTAACCAACTGCATGTCTGCAACGGCAGTTAACGGCCAGCCACTTTCATTCAATGTAGGCACTGGAGTAATGGTTAACGAGGCAAATGTAACTCTTGCAGATGTTGGCACTAGCAATGGAGTAATACATGTGATCGACAAAGTCCTGATGCCAACAGACACGCCAAACGATATTCCAAGAACTGCAGAATGCACTGGAGTTCACAACTCATTGGTATCAGGAATAGTCCAAGCAGAATTACTCGAAACATTGCAGGGAGATGGACCATTTACCGTGTTTGCACCAACAGATCAAGCATTCACAGATGCTGGTATTGACCTTGCAGCGCTCGATACTCCTGAAGGCAAACAAACTCTAAGCGATATATTGCTATACCACGTTATCGCAGACTCTGTCCCAGCAGCTAATGTCACCGATTGTATGTCCGCGTCTACTGTCAATGGAAATCCATTATCTTTCACTGTAGGTAGTACGGTGATGGTCAACGGTGCTACCGTGACAGCAACGGACGTAACTACCAGCAATGGTATCATTCATGTCATTGACAAGGTATTGATGCCAACAGATACACCAAACGATATCCCAAGAACCGCTCAATGTACTGGTGTTCATGACTCTCTAGTCGCAGCAGTAATCCAAGCAGAATTGCTAGAAACATTGCAAGGCGATGGACCCTTTACCCTGTTTGCACCAACCGATCAAGCCTTCACAGATGCCGGAATCGATTTAGCCGCTCTTGACACAACTGAAGGTAAAGAAATTTTGAGTGATATTCTACTTTATCACGTAGTATCTGGAGAAGTTGCATCCTCTTCAGTAACCGAGTGTATGGATGCAACTGCAGTAAACGGTCAATCTCTTTCATTCACTGTGGGTTCCTCGGTCATGGTTAACGATGCAACAGTGACATCTGCTGATGTCGCAACCAGCAACGGTATAATCCACGTAATTGACAAAGTGTTGTCGCCAACCGACACACCAAACGATATCGCTAGAACAGCACAATGTACTGGAGTTCACTCATCACTTGTAGCGGCGTTGGCTCAAGCAGAATTGGTCGAAACTCTACAAGGTGAAGGTCCTTTCACAGTCTTTGCACCTACAGACCAAGCATTTGCAGATGCCGGAATCGATTTAGCCGCTCTTGACACTCCAGAAGGGAAAGAAACGTTGACAGATATCTTGCTGTACCACGTTGTGGCTGGTGCAGTGCCAGCCTCCGCTGTGGAGGAATGCGGAGGTGCAACCGCTGTTAACGGTCAACAACTCTCGTTCACCGTTGGAGACTCTGTAATGGTCAATGACGCAACAGTTTCTACTGCAGATGTGGACACTAGCAACGGAGTCATTCATGTAATCGACAAGGTATTGTCACCTACTGATACTCCAAACGATACAGTTCGCACTGCAATATGCAGTGATATACACACATCACTTGTCGCTGCATTAATCCAAGCAGAACTAGTAGAAACCCTACAGGGAGATGGACCGTTTACTGTCTTCGCTCCTTCAGACCAGGCATTCGCAGATGCAGGGATTGACCTTGCTGCATTTGACAGTGTATCAGGAAAAGAGAATCTAACCGATATCCTGCTATACCACGTATATGCTGGTGAGTTCGTTGCAGCAGACATCAGTGATGGGCTTACCATTCAGATGGTGAATGGAGACAATGCAACCATTTCTGCAAGTCCAGGAATTAATGGCGCAAGTATAACCACGGCTGATGTGATGACATCTAATGGTGTAATCCACATTATCGACAAGGTATTGATGCCGCCAGTTGAAGAAGTCGACGTCCCAGTGGATGATGAAGAAGTAAACGAAGGGGAAGGATCTGGTGATGGGACCTCCTCTGCAACCGATGAAGAGGACGATGATGGATGGATGACTTACCTCTACATTGGAATCGGAATACTCGTTCTTGCAGGAGTTGGTGGATTATTATTCATTAGAAGAGGGGCAGAATCCGGGGATCTCTCCAAGGAATTCTCACAAGGTGCGATATCTAATCCAATGGAAATCAATCAAGGCACTATTTTCACCGCTCAACCATCAAGCAGTCAAACCACTGCTACAAGTTACGCAAGTCAATCACAAGCATCCTATCCGACACAAACCGTTGCTGCAGCACAGCCAACATACCAGGCCCAAGCTGTAGCCCAACCGGCATATCAGGCGCAGCCTGTTGTCGCTGAGCCTGTTGTAACTCAACCCGTTGTCGCTGCACCACAAGTATTGCAGCAATGGACTGATGCAAGCGGACACACATGGCGCCAGATGGATGATGGAAGCATGTTGTGGTGGAATGGCACCGATTGGCAGCCTGCTGCGTGATCAGTTCACACTGAACACAATTTGCCTAGCCTTCCTTGAAGAATGGAACGCCAAAACCTGACTCTCTAGGCATTCCATAGGAATGAGATTTATTCTTCTTCACGTGAATTTCTCAAAGATTAATGGTGCAACCAAAATCACCGTACACGTAAACACCATCACTGTTTGTTGATTCATGTTCAATGGGCGTCCCGATGACATAGCAGTCGAGGTCGTTGTAATAAGACGGGCTCATTGCATAGAGTTGATTTTCCACTTCCCCAATGTCTCTCATGAATCGAGCCAACATCACAGAATAGTCAGTTCCCAAGGGGTAGAGTGGCGTACTGAGGCCGTCCGTACATACAACCACGTCTGTGGCCTGTTCAAGGCATTCTTGGTCGGTGGTAAGTCGTAACAAGTCCATGTTTGCATCAATGTGCGTCACTGGATCGTCACGTGTGTAGGTTCCTGGCTCCATTGGGCCATCACAGTGATAGTCTGCAAGGGCGTAATATGTCCCTTGATTGTTGCTTTCTAAGACCCTGATTCCTGAAAATCTGCACGTAACTTGTTCAAAATTGTTCACGCCCGGCAAGGTCTTCAGATGGCTTTGGATATCAGAGAGCTTTGCATCAAAATACAACCAAAGCGTCTCCGGTTCCGGGTAGGTAGAATAACTCGATGTTGCAACAACACCGCCACATGTGAAGCGTGGATTGGTGTCAATTACCGACACGCTGCAATTTTGGTATTGACCTGGGAATTCATTAGCGAGGTCCTCGAGATTTAGTGGTGTTGCGGTTGCAGGGTCCGGATACTGCGTGAAAGGGTTGTCCATTAAGGAGACATTGTTCACCATATCATCGAGATACGATTGGTAACCATTTTCCATGTTCGTATCAGCAGCCATAGTTGCAACGGCTGTATCAAAGGCCAATACATCACCGTTGTGCGCATGGTTTAACAAAGCCAGCAATTCACCCAAGTGGTGAGCTTGGAGATAGTGGAAGAACATGCCAGCGTATCTGTAGAACTTGAATCCTGATGAATAGCCGGAGTTCAGTATTTCATTGACCGTCATCCGGTTTGCTCCATCATTTTCAATCTGTTCAACAAGGATTTTTCTTGGAAGTATGCCCTGATCGTCCGTGCTCCACGTCAAGTATTCCGCAAGGCCCTCGTCAAACCATACCATCCGACCACCGTCGTAGATGGAACCTGACTCCCCCCACATGCCCTCAATCAAGTGTCTGGCTACAAGGTAATGCACATACTCATGGCGGAACAATTCCTCAAGCGTGTAGATGCTTTCTTGTGGCGTTCTTTGGTAGGTAAAGAACGTCCCCCAAGGCTCGATGTAGATGCCGCCATTTGACGTGCTCAGGCCGTAAAGGAATCCTTGGTATGCTTGGTATTCCGCTCTCGACCCGTAGATGATCATGGTCAGAACACCATTGGGGTCATCATCAACAGGTAGAATAGTGCTTGTCAAGCGATTAAATTGCGACTGAACCTCCTTTGAGGCATGGTATAGAGGTTGAATTTCCTGCATAGAGATGGAGGTCCTAATCACCATTGTGGCGTCATCAAATTCGTAGGTATATGGGAACAGCTGAGCTTCAAGGAGGGGAACTACATCGTCAATGCAGTGACTAACGGCTGGATGATTGCAATCATAGTAAAGGTCGAGGACTTTTGTTGCCCACAAGAACGGTGTTGTAAATACCTGACCCGAGGCAGCAAAATGAACCGTTTGTGCTAGTACTAGGGCATCGAATCCATCCGCATACAAGTCAGGTCCTTCAAACGAATGTTTCCTAAGCGCCCAAATAGCGTTGTTGACTGCCCAGGTATTTCCTGAATTTTGGATGGACATGTCGTCATCAGTGGCGTATTTACTCAGGTTTTCCGTAACATTGTCAATGGATGGATGAGTGTTATAATCGACCACATGGAACTGGCGGGAGATTGAGGCAAGGATACCGTGAATAGCAAGTTTATGGGGGTAACTAGCGAGGGCAGTAGGGTTGTGAAGTGCATCCAGTCCAGATGCGTGTAATTCAACGACGAGGTAAGCCAAATCAAACACATCAGCGACGTTCACGAATTGGTAGAGAATGTTTCCTGCATCGGCCGTCATCGACAACAGTGTAGGTATGTCCCTATATGCAAGAACTACTTGCTCAACCTCCTGTATTGTCGAAGATGAAATGGCTGGAATGGCGTTGTAGTAATCATGGTATCCAGCGGTTCGCAGGAAGTGCATCAATTGCAGGGTTCCTTCTGCATTCGTGCCGTCAAAGTTTGCAGCCTCAGTCACCAGGTGATTGGCGATTGCAACCAACAGCGAATCATCCATTGCAGAGGTTACAGCGGCGTCGGCGTACCAAATGTATCTCAAACATTGGAGCGTAGAAGCAGATAGGTAGTCAATCAAGTCGTTGCTTGATGGCGTGGGTACCAAATCATTGGAGGTGCATGTTGGAGTGAAACTAAGCCCTGTTGGGCCAGTTGGACCAGGTGGCGCTTCAACGTGGTTGAATCTGCTCGGAGTTGAATTCGTCAGGTTTTCATCGACATTGTGATCCTCGTGATCGTGGGCATCTTCGTGATTGCGATGGTCGCCGTGAGCATCGTTAGCTGGGACGGGGGGGCGAAGAATTCCCTCTTCGTCAGGCATTCCGATGTCAAGGCAGAATAGTTCGTCTGTATCGGAAGTTGAGCATTCTGCTGCACCCTCAGCACCGTCCGCTGGATTATCGATGCACCCTGAAAACGGGAGCAAAACCATGAGCAGGCACAGAAAAAGAGCTTTTTTCCACTTTAGCATGTCAATTCCACAATGAGGGGAGAATTAATCATTTGCGTGGCATCAAAAAAACCCAGTTTCAGTCGGGTGTTGATATGATCTGCCTATGCTTCTGCACAACTACAAACATATCCACTGGAATGGGAATTATTCTTCTTCGGGGTTTGGATTTGTCCAATCCAACATGCTCAATCT
>WTIA01000097.1 GCA_011522915.1 Methanobacteriota archaeon | reverse complement strand
AAATGTGGATGGAAGAACACGTTGACGAAGGCTACGACCGTGTCAACATCATTCGCTCAAAGGAGTTGGCAGCAACCGGAGCAGATACAGTTGCAGTTGGTTGTCCATTCTGTTCAACAATGGTAACAGATGGTCTATCCTCAATTGGTTCAGAGATGGAAGTCAAAGACATCGCTGAAATCGTGTGGGAGCAAATCAAAGCAAATGACGCAAAGATTCAGGCTGTTAAAGCAGAATGAATCTGAATCTTGTGCTAAGAGGGTAACTGGTTCAGACTTTGAATTTAGGTTCGATTAAAGAATCGGTTACGTCAAAATCTTGAATTCCTTCTCCGAATACTTCTCTCTCTTCCTCAGTCATATCTCCGCATTCTACTGAGTATTCGAGTAGTGATTGGACAGCTTCTGGATGAAATTGCACGGTTCGAATCGGCCTGGTAGGGTGCTTGCAGACTGCGATTTCACAGTGCTCTGCACTTCCAATAACCTCCATTTCACCTGCGTTAATTACGTGGTCTTGGTGAGTGAAAAGTTGTCTTGAAGTTTCACCTGCCTCATAGGTAACTTCAGCAAGGAAAGTCGAGTCTTTTTCTGCTCGGATGACTTCTCCACCCAGCGCTTTACAGATTATTTGGTGTCCGAAGCAGATTCCATACATTGGAACTTCACATTCCCGAATTAATTCTGCAACATCTTCCATCCACGGCTCCCACATCGAGACATTTTTTCGACTTCCAGTGATTACTACGACATCACATTCTCTGGGTTCTGATACACGCGTCCCAAATCCGTAATCCCTTGGTGCATCGGTATGAGGGGCCCATAACAAAACATCGTGGGCAGGGAAATGCCGAATGATTTCTTCACAGCCTTTCATTCCAAAGGCTTCCCTTTCCGCTAGAAGGTCGACAATCAGTAATTTAGGCTGAGTCATGTACAGCAGCCTCCAATTCATGTTCAAAAGATTTCAGGGTCAGCATCAGTGAAAAAACCAAGAGATATTCTAGGGGCGCAGCCCAATTTATCCATGGTTGCATTTTATCCAAATCCCAGTTCCCGTCAACAAATTCTGGATATTGTTCTAGACCTAACCTAATTGAGTATATCATACCCAAAAAAGCGATCACTGTACAGGAAATAGATGCATATCTCAGATTTTTGCTTGCATCATTTGCATCTTTTAGAGCTATGTGGGTAACAATTCCCCACAGTAAGCCAAATTGAAACACGTTTGATGCTGTAAAAACGTGAAGACGTTCGTAATCATAGACATCCCATACTGCCATCAATGACAAATTAGTTCCAACAATAATTCCAATCGCTAGAGATACGTGCATGAGATACCATCGTGCGCGAGATTTGCACGATTGGAAAAGTAACCATGACACGTAAATCAAAACGATTCCGTTGATGAAAAATCCTGTTTTGAAAACTATTCTTTCAAGTCCAGGGTAATCCGCTTCTGAAATGAAGAATGGGAAATCTCGGTAATTTCCGGTTAGCAAGTGAATAGCCGAAGTTAGAATGACCGTTGCTAGAGGCAGCGACCATGCAACTCTAGCGGCCATTCGATTTTCTATCAACGGTATGCCTCCACGGTGTCCCGAATCATATCTTCATAACTTTTCCAAGATAGGCCCAAATCAGTCTCTGCTTTAGAACTTGAATATCTTGAATCTCCTTTAGAGAATGATTTTGCTGCCGACCTAGTAATCATCCGCTTTCCAGTGAATAATCCCATCACCCAATCTTGGAATACGACAACAGGCATCATCCACAATGGTATGCCAATTCGTGGAAATTTCATTTTTGGATACATTTTCTTAGCCTGTTTGAATAAATCATGAATGGTTCCACCTTGGTGAGGTGCCAGCACATATCTGCCGCTTGCATCGTCTATTTCGTAGGCCATTCTGTGAGCTGTTGCAACATCATCAACGTGGACAAAGGCAAGTGGAATTTTAGGTACAACTGGGTATTTCCCTTTCATAGCATCGCCAATAATTTCAGTTGAGGGTGTGGGGCGAGAGAATGAGCCACCCAGAACTCCACTGGGATTGATTACTCGTAGGTCTAAATCCAATTCTTCGGCTAATTCCCAAGCCCTTTTTTCGGATTCGGTTTTTCCTTGTGTATAAGGTAGGGAGAAGTTGGTATTCCAATTTGACTCGTCTTTCACTACACCTTTCGGACTGGAACCGATCGCCGCGACAGAAGAGGTGTATACAATTCTAGAAATTCCTGCTTTGGCAGCAGCCCTGAATACGTTTTCTGTACCCTTATTTGCAGTGTCGAGAATAAGTTGTCCATCTCCACTTGTAGCATAAATTGTAGCGAGGTGGAATAATCCAACCGCGCCTTCAAGGACTGAGTCCCACCCATCTTCGACTAAAACATCCGCCTCGACAAACTCCATTTCTAAATCAGGAGATTTGTCCAAAGACCGAACAGTACCTCGAACGCTGTACCCCTCTTCCAGTAGTTGGCGACATAGATTGTTGCCTATGTGGCCATTAGCCCCAGTAACGACAACAAGTCCTTCCATAGTCTTCCGTCCCTCTATTGGTCTTCAATCATACCATTGTTTGAATATGTGTGTGCCCACCCGAAGGGCCGATGCCTCTGCGTGTACATGATACTCGGCGCCGGGAAAAAGTGGATTTTTCCACTATGAACCCTGGAATCGTAAACATGTATGTTTGTGGTGTAACAGTGTATGATTTGTGCCACTTAGGTCATGCAAGGTGCTATCTTTCATTCGATTTAATCCATAGGTGGTTAGAAAAATCAGGTTACGACGTAAATTATGTTCAAAATTTCACGGACATTGACGACAAAATCATCAACCGTGCTAATGAAACGGGACAAGACTGGAAAGAGTTGGTTGACAACAATATCGAAACCTACTACCGGGATATGGATGCACTGAATATACTTCGAGCAGATTCCTACCCTAGATGTACCGAATATGTTGATGATATGATTCGCATTATTCAGGATTTAATCGAGAAGGAGAATGCCTATGCAGCAGATGATGGAGTCTACTTCAGTGTCGAAAGCGCCCCTGAAAAGTATGGCCAGTTGACTGGACAAAATATCGAGGCGGTTCGCAGTGGGGCTGGTGGCAGAGTTGGAGCAACCGGCTCTGGAAAGAGAGATCACAAGGATTTCGCGCTTTGGAAAGCGGCAAAACCGGGGGAGCCTACGTGGGATTCTCCTTGGGGTCCAGGAAGGCCCGGCTGGCATATTGAGTGTACTGCGATGAGTATGGATGCGTTCGGCCAGCAATTCGATATCCATGGTGGTGGACATGACTTGCTTTTCCCTCATCATGAAGCCGAGATATTCCAAGGGGAGTGTCACACAGGATGCTCTCCTGTTGTTCATCATTGGTTGCACAATGGATTCGTGAACATCGATGGAGAAAAAATGAGTAAATCTCTAGGTAACTTTTGGACGATAAAGGATATTCTTGAGAAGGTCGACCCTCTAGTCTTACGATTCTCTCTGATCAATGCACACTATCGCTCTCCAATCGATATGAATGAGCAATTATTGAAAGATGCAGAAAAGAATCACACCCGATTGGTTGCGGTATACAAGGCTGCTTTGGAATTAGTTGGCGTGAACTGCCCTCCACTTCCTGAAGGAGATATCACCTCACAAATACCGCTTGTAAGAAGTCTAGGACTCCTGGAGAAAATGGCACAAGGCTTCGCTATAGCCATGGATGATGATTTCAACTCTCGAGAAGCTTGTGCTAAGGTACTTGGCGCAATCAGGGAAATGAGTAAGATGCTAGGGGCACTTGAAGGTGATGATTTGGGCGCTTATGCCCAACACTGTGTTGAGTGGCTAGAGGATACTGCTGGCTCCGTACTTGGTGTTCTTCCAACACGTGAACAAACCCTCGCAGAACCAGAAGACGACCCGAGGAGGGCTGAAATCGCAGACCAAGTCGAATCCCTGCTTTCCAAGAGAGCCGAGGCAAGAGCTGCGAAGGATTGGCCTGCAGCCGATGCTATTCGTGACGAATTAGCATCGCTTGGTGTGGTGGTAACAGATACTGCAGAAGGGCCAATTTGGGATTTGGTCTAATCCTTAGGCGGTTCCAGCGGTGGTAACTCCGGTACAAATTCGTCCGGTAGGTCTTCTTGCACGAGTTCATCAACCTCTTCTTTGTCTTTAGAGATGATAATAACCGAAATTGCGATTAAGAAAATAATCACCATTACCACAGTTAATGCAAATACCGGGTCAGAACCATCAGATTGTGATTCATCGGTTACATCCTCGTCACAAATTCCAACACAAGTACCGTCACCTGTAGCATTATTGCTTTGATTATCATCACCATTATCGCTTGCAAATTCACAAGAGCCATCATCAGTATCTGCATTTGAATCGAAATTGAGAGCCGTTGAATCGGTGCAACCAAGAACGGGGTCGTCCTCATCGACTGGGTTGTTTACATAATCAGAATCCTCGATGAAAGGTCTCTCTCCATTAGCATCGTATACGATGTCATAATAATTGTATAATTTCGTCATGTCTATGTGATAATTTGCATGAGTGGACCGATTTACGACGTCAAAGAATCTGTCGTCACCAATTGTGTAAATTGGGTCCAAACCTATGTCGGTTAAGCGATTGACATCATCTCTGTAATCCCCATCAAAGGTCGTACCAAGCCATGCTTCAATTTCCGTGTCAGTCATTCCATCGACATCATTCCAATTTTCTTTGATGTCGTCGAAGTCGTTTCTCATCGCCATCGCTAATCCGGATTCAATTTCTTCCCATGTTTGCATACCGTCAACTTCTGAGGTTGATGTTACGTCTATTGCCTTAGTAAAACCAGAACCATTGATGAATTCCCAATCGTCATCCTTCATTTCGGTCATTAGGTCTACATCGCCAAAGACAGGCTTTCCATGGACAATTGTTAGTCTTACATCTGGGTCGATTGCTTCGATTAGATTTCGGTAAGGGTTTTCATGGAATGAATCGATCACAACGATATCCGCATACATTCCTGATTTTATTTGACCCACGAATCCTTCCCAGTTACTTATTTCAGCAGGGTTACTGGTTACCATTTCCACCAACTCATAGTCCGAGAAATGGCTATCCAGTATTTCGGAATTCCACATATCTGCAACCTTCATTTCGTGCAGGTTATTCTTGGTACCACTTGGCCCCCAATCTGGGGCAATTGAGATGGTTACTCCAGCATTATCTGCTGCGACAACATCTGTTGTGTCTCCGTAAAGGACTAGGTTTGAAAACGGTGACCAGACCAGTCCTGCTCCCGTTTGTGCCATCTTATCAAACTGGCTGCGGTCTAGTGCCGTACCGTGAATTACTACAGTCTCATCCATGATTAAGCCCTTATTCCACAGGGCATCAAATTCGGCTTTACTGCTTGAGTCTACGCCTTCTGCAAGGTGAACAAACCACGCGTTTAGGGAGCCTGATTGATTTTGTTCAATCAAATGGTTTCCAGTGTAATCAGAATCAGCAGCGCCACAAACTGCACAGGTACTGATACCATCTTGGCCAAAGTTTCTGAGTTCGATATTTCTTGATAGCATGCTATCCCATGCTGCGGTTCCACTTCCCGGTGAACCTTGTACTGCGGTAACTCCTCCCGCTACTGCTTGAACTTCAGCGTACTTCATCTGTTCAGTTGACATATCCCATCTGTTGAAATCCTGGACGTTGGTTTTCATCCATGTTATACTAGGGCCATAATCCCAATTATTGCCCCATTGGTAGCGGTTTGTGTATCCTCCCTCTTCAGACTTCTGAGACTCGGACAAATGTACTTCAAAATCCCAAAGAGGAATGTGGTTGTAGTGCATGTGGTTGTGTAGGTCAATGAGGCCGGGGTAGATTGTAGCTTCAGTATCATACACCGTAATGTTGTCAGTGTTGATTGGAGGGATGTCACCATCTGCCCAAACCGCTGTAATCATGCTGCCTTCGATCATGATGTTGCCACTATCGATTACGTTGCCTTCCCCAGTCATTGGTACGATTCTTCCTTTCAGAATGTAGGAATCTTCTGTGTTATCTGACGCTGTGTAACAGGTGCCTTGACGCTCCGCAGGGTTTGGGTCAGTCTTCCACAAGCTGCCGTTTTCAGCGATTACGTACACCTTATCCCACCACGAATCTTCTCCGGGGTATGTCATCGAATCGATTAGATTGCCTTCAGCGTTCATCAAAGTCGCGGTATCGCCATCCCAATAATCGAGTTCAATGTCCGTATTTGCTCGATAAAATGTGATACTTTCACCAGGGCCAATACTAGTATTCCAGCCGATTCTGCAAGGGGGGCTACCCCCAGTTGTTTCATCATCCAGAATCCAGTCAGAGATATCGACAGAAGAATTTCCAGTATTGGTAATCATGATGTATTGGTCAGAAAAAGAGCCAATGTCTCCATCACCATTCCAATCTGTACCGTTGTACTGCGCCGATGATGCTGATACTAGAATCTCTTCGATAATTATGCCACCATCATCACCATTTCCACTTGTAGTTGGAATTGGGAAAAGTGCAGTAATTAGAATAAGAACCACCAACATTCTTCGCATATTTCACTTCAATTTGTAAGAGCACATGAATTAATCTGTCACATGATAACTCAAAATTACACGGAAACGGAACCCTCAAATCCAACCCAATCTGCCCTGTAGATATGCGAAGAGCATTGCTCATGCTAGCGATTCTCTTGCCAGCAATGTTTTCCGGTTGCTTTGGTGAAGAGGACATAGTATCCGAATCGGAGGGAGAAGATTCTGCTTACCCACAGCCGTGGGAAAGATCTCAACTTGCCTACGACAATAGCGATGTTTTCAGCAGGGTAACAGTGAACGGTTCCTATGACATTGACTCGGTTAGAAGCGTGTACGTTGATGTTCCTACCATTACCGCTGCAGATGGTGGAGCAGGTTTGACTGGAGATGCGGTGGTTCATCTCGGTTTGTGGCTTCCAGTAATCGAAGGATGCGATTGGGAGGCAGGTAATCTAAGTGGAGATTGTCGAGTACCAGTTATTGCCGAAATCGGTCCATACTACGATGATGGAGACGTCGATGCTCTAACCCCCGCAGACAGGCTGGGTAGATTCCTGATTGAGAATTACGTTCCACACGGATATGGTGTGGCTCAAGTCAGCGTGTTTGGTACAGGAGAATCCAATCACTGCATGGATTTGATGGGAACCGATGAGCAAAGAGGAATCGATGCTGCGGTTTCTTGGCTTGGAAGCCAAGGCTGGTCAAATGGTAAAGTCGGTATCATCGGTAAGTCCTATGATGGAAGCACTCCTTGGCAAGCTGCAACTTTCGGAAATCCATACCTAGCGACAATAGTTCCAATGTCGGGACTTATTGGAGTACACGAATTGATGTGGCGTAACGGTAGCATGGAAGCACGTGGCATGATAATGCACAACGGCGTCTATGGTTCATTTGGAGTAGATGGCGATGCTGATGATGTCGACAATGCTTGCGAGGGATACATGGAAGGATATGTCAATGGCCCTGCAGCATACTTGTCCGGCGGGATGGTTGATTTCGCTGGCAATACATACTGGACTGAGAGGTCGTTCTTAGGTCGAGTTCTAGACAATTACAACGGTTCGATTTACATCATACAGGGAATGCAAGATTGGAACGTAGACCCGCACATGGCATTTCCAATTCATCAGCAGGTAGCAGATGCTGGAATCGAGATTAAGACACTAGCAGGTCAGTGGGCTCACGATTATCCTGACCGAGTTTCAGGTCACAGTTCACAAGGGGTTGGTAGAGGTGCGGAAGCATACCCATACACACTTCGCTGGGATTGGGCCGACGAGATGTTGTACTGGTTTGACTGGTATCTGAAAGGTGAAGGAGAGGCTCCAATCCTAGGAGTTGAAATGCAGGATAACAGAGGCGGATGGAGATTTGAATCAACCTGGCCTTCAGAGGACACCCAATATCTCGAATTAGAAGTTGATACTCTAAATCCAACTAGCGGTTCCATGATTCCAGCAGCGACGAGTTCTATCACATTTTCATACGGTCCGTTCGAGAATGATACCTACATTGCAGGAATGCCAACAATCCACGTCTCTGCAACTCCGCATACGACCAATAACGGACACATCTTCATCGAGATGACCGATGATGCTGGAATACACCTTGGTCATGCAGTTATGGACTTGAGATTCCATGCAGGTGGGAGAGATGGTGTTGCGGTAATTCCAGCCTTCAGCACAGTTGTCGCTGAGATGGAATTCATGCCGCTTGATGTGTTCCTATCGGCTGGGGAATCAATTCATTTCACCGTGACACAAACTGGCGAGGATTATGTTCCTAGCCCTGCAGCATCAGGCGACTACTCAATCAATTGGGCAGCGAGCACTCTAACACTACCACTGGTGGAGAGGTCTTGTGAGGAACTATTCCAAGTACCAATGATTGAGTATGGTGAATCAGCAGGAAGAATCTGCTGATCAAAACCTACCGAGTATTGAGTTGAAAACGCTCTTTGCATCGCCTTGTGACCTCTCGACTAATCTTCTAACAATAAGTTCAGGTGTAGACCTAGCGAGATGATTTCTTCTTGGTGTTCTATCCACAATTAATTCTAGATTCTCGTCTAATCCTCTTGCTTCGATACCATCGGTTCTCATTTCTTTACCCGATGCTTCGATAATTGAAGGGGCAAGGTGTGTAACCAGCAACATGCAGGTTCCTGAATGTGACTCAGCTGCTTCCAACATACCTGCAATTATTCTAGCGCCAGCACCGGGTTCTGTTATCGCCTCTAATTCATCTGCGAGAATTAGTTTCGAATTATCATTAGAAACAACTTCAGCCAACTGTAGCAAGGTTTGTTCTAATGCTCCAGCAGACTGTGTACCACCAGCTTTAGCCAGTACGTGTAGAGATTCAATAAGACCGACTTTTGCAGAGTCTGCTGGTACAGGAAGCCCCATGTGAGCAAGGATTGTGCAGTGGGCAAGGAGTTCAAGCATTGTGGTTTTACCACCGCTATTTGCACCGGTCAATAGGGCGATAGATTGCCTATCCTGTTCATCAGCACAGTTTCCAAGTCCGTAATCTACAGGATCTGGGATACCATCGATTAGCAAATGTCTTCCCCCTTTTATCGCAATTCCGTGTTCGCAAATCTCAGGCATTACAGCATTTACGCTCTTTGCCCACCTACCGATTGTTAGCCACTGGTCGAGTTCTACTAACTTGCGCAGAGATTTTTCACACTTGGATTTCAGTGGTGCAAGCCTTCTTGCCAATGAAATCAGTCTATCGGATTGTGTTGTTTTCCACAGTTCTTCTAATTGTGAATCTATTCCATCGAGGGTAACTCTATCCACCTTTGTTGGCCATTCAGCCTTGAATATAGTTCGTGGGCATCTCACGCCAACGCTAGACAAAAGATTGGCGATTTCATCGGTTGCCGATTCTATTGCTTGTTCGATAGCATCGCTCGTTTGCTGAGCCAACTTTCTCTGTAAAGAAGCAGCATCGGCCAGAGCCTCGAGCATGTCCGAACCCGACAAGTCGAGTTTTACATTCTGCATTGCTAGGTCTACTTCATCATGAATTCTCTTTTCCAATTCCTTTGCAGTTGGCCATAATTTGTCACGAACATCAGCAATAGCTTCTGCATCTGCTTCGTTTGCCATTTCGTCAAGTAACTCCTGAAGCCCAGTCATTCTTATCTCGTCAAAATAGGCAAGGAAACCGTCTCCTTTTGGTAGGGATGTGAGTAATTCAAGGGATTGTCTGTTATGCTCAAACCAACCTACGCATTTCTCGGGTAGTATCATGTCAATCGATGCGTTTTCGGGCAATACTAGCCATCCATCAGGTGTTTGTGCAGGCCCATCGGCACCCACCCACGTAACGGATTTGAACACCTTGTAATCCTTCCAAGTTTCTTGTTCAGACGGAGTGAGGACACGGCAAAATCGCTTCAGCTCATCGAGAGGATTCTTGCTTACGACAACCCTTTCATAGTTACTTTCGACTTCACTGGGAATTCTCAGACCTTCGATGATGAAATCACAATTCATGGCCTCGGAGATTATTTTCCTTCGTGAGTCAATGTCCTTAACAGGCATTAGGTTTCGCAATCTAGAACGGGTTGATGCGTTGACTGCATGGGTTGCAATACTAGCAACTAATTCCTTGTGTAATCTGATTGACTCTGGAGTAGCCAAGAACTCTTCCATTCCATTCAATGACCTTGCAAGGCTGTCGGCTCTTTTCAGAGATACACCCTCTACTTCTGCAATAATTTCAGTTTGACCATCTGCTAATAACTGTAAGACTTTGTCTTCAGTACCGAAATGGTCTGTCAATTTCCTTGCTAATCCTGCCCCAACCCCAGGCAAAGCCTTCAGAACCATAAGGAAAATTCTACGTCAAGAGGTTTTGAAGATAATGGTCGGTGAAGCGTTCACTTTCACTTTAGATTCACTATCTTTCCATCTATTGCATTGGCCCATAAAGTGGCATCTCAACTTCGACCGCAAATAGAGGGTCAGGGTCGCTGGAATCGTGGTACGCCACGACGACTCCACCATCGTTTAGTATCGCTAGAGATGCGAAATCAAACCTGATATCATTGCCTGCTCCACTTGTAGAATCAAGGTCTCCAAGTCCTATCATTGTAACAGTGTCTGGTTCCATTGACTCAGAGTAGTCTCTTACGTGGTAGAGGATGTCCTTGTCAGGGCCCTCTGCTGACTGGTATCTAACGTTCAACACGAATAGGTCTAGTGCACCATTGGCTTGGAATTCCCATTCTTCTATTGCAGCCCAATCCTCTCCAGAATAGTTCTGAGTAGCCCACGTTGAGCCACCATCGTATGACAGATGGTGAGTGAATGTTGTTCCAGCAATGCTAACACAATGTAGTGCTCCGCTGGAATCAATTTGGCAATATTCACTTGGGAATAATGCATCGTGCTTGTTCCAGTTTAGTGATGTGTCAAGGAACGCAGATGTGCCATCTGAGAAGTATTGTGGGAAGTAAAGACCACCGCTAGGAAGAGGGAACGCTCTCATTTCCTTGTGTGGCTTGTTGACGTCATAGTATTCACCAGGATTTGAGAAGTTGAGGTCTACATCTTCTGCACCAGGGTTTGAATTTCTTCCAGCAAATTGGAAGTTGTAGTAGTTTAGGCCATCAACACTGATCTGTCCACCAGCATTCATTGACTGGTGCCAGAAATTAGACACGACTAAGCTGGCCCAATCTCCACTTCCGATATTCGAGCTAATTGGTCCAACGACTTCCACCTGCCAAGACCTGTCATAGAATGGCTCAGTCATTCTATTGTAGCACCAAGTCCATTCGTCTTCTGAAGCATCATAGAGAATCGCATAGAATTTGTCTAACTTCAAATCTCCACCGACGTAAGGGAACCAAGACATCGAGATAATGTCTCCATTCGTAGCTTGTACGATGCTACCTTCTCCAAGCCCCTCTTGGCCTGGGTTGGTAGGAACAGGTGTCCTACACATCGGGTCGGTTAGTGCTCCTGGAATGTATGTGTCCCATTCATGGCCTCTGTCATGTGACCAAACTGGATATTCTCCGCCTATGTTTAGTATGGTTCCATCAATTGTTGTGGCTAGGTAATGCTCACAGCAATTTCCTCCATACTCTTTGTTGAATACAGCCCAAGATGTCATTGTGCTTTCATTTAGGTTCAGGTCGGTTGTAGTAAATTCCCAAGGTGAGATTGGCATTATTGGGTCCACTATCACATAATCCAACCATATTGGAGATTCCGCTTCGGGCTCATCGATGACGGTTTCTCCACCGCCAAAACAGCCAGCAAGCAGTGTGCTTAGTGCCAAAAGTAACGCCAAAGAAACTCTTTTCATAATCAGGACCTCGATACACTATACCATATTGTTGAGCCATCTACTTCGAATGAATCTCCGCTACCGTTACCGACATTAAACTCAGATGAACTGGCTCTAGTCTCTGTGATAATCCAATTAGCATCTTCCTCAAATAATTCTGGAGCATCTTTCATCCAAACCTTGAGTGAGATTGTATCTTCAATCGCTAAATCGAGGTCTTTTCTAGCCGCTTGAATTCTTCTCGTAATATCTCTAGCAAGGCCCTTTGAAAGTAATTCAGGGGTATCGCTCATGTCCAGCACAAGGGATACCGAAGAATCGGCAATTTGCACTGTTTGAGCAGCGAATCCTTCTCTCTCAACTCTGCGTAGTTCAATGTCGTCCTTTGAAATTTCATAGCCGGCAATGGTTAGGTTTCCAGCCTCGATTGATGCTAGCATTGCCTCACTGTCTCCATCTGCAATCCCTTGTAGAACGGCAGGCAGGTCTTGTCTGCATTTTGCACCTAGAGACCTTCGATTAGGAACAACCTCGACTTTCTGGAATCTATCGAGGTCTTTCTCCAGAGAGATGACCTCTACGTTCAACTCCTCAGCCAATATCTCGTGGAAATCTGACAAATCAGGACCGCTTACAATCCATCCTTCAGCACATGGCAGTCTTTGCCTTCGGTCTGCATCGACACGTATTCTTCGTCCGGTTTCAGCAAGTTCTCTTACCAATGCCATCGTTTCGATGATTTCAGTATTGATATCACCGGCTGTTGGCCAATCTGCCAAGTGTACTGAACTTCCCTCCAGATTGCGGTGAATAGCATCTGACATGTAAGGAGATACCGGTGCCATCAATCTTGATACGGTAACCAAAACGGTATGCAGGGTGTGTTGACATGCGAGTTTATCATCGCTGTCAGCCTCTTCCCAAAGTCTGCGGCGTGAGCGTCGGACATACCAGTTAGAAACATCGTTTACGACAAAGTCTTCAATGTCTCTACAGGCTTTGTGGAAATCCCATTGTTCGAATTGCTCTTCCGTTCCAGCCACAACTTGTGCCAATCGAGATAGTACCCAATCATCCAATGGAGTGTTTTTGCCTGCAGGAGATGTTTCGGGGTCGAATCCATCCAAAGCTGCATAGTCTGAGTGGAAGCGGTAAATGTTCCACAGAGTAAGGAACATCTTTCCATAGGTTTCTCGAACTCCGTTTGGATCAAACTTCAATGGATTCCATGGTGCTCCCGCTGTAACCATGTACCAGCGAGTTGCGTCTGCACCTTCTCGGTTGAAGTGGTCCCA
>WTIA01000036.1 GCA_011522915.1 Methanobacteriota archaeon | reverse complement strand
TTGTATGAGGAAGAAACCTGGACTCAGTTAGCAGTTTTAGAAGCGATATTATTGGAAGATGAAAATTTACAAGAATATCAATATCCGTTATTCGGAATTCAAGCAAATAGCGGTATGGCTAGCTCTGCAATACAGTGGCAGAGATTACAAGATCCAGCTGGGGCAGAATTGTGGATTGCAGAATTAGAATCTGCAATCACTGCAATTCAAAATATCGAAAATGAAAGTCTAAGCAGTCACTTGAGTAACTTGACCCAAGCATCGGAGAATATTCCAAGTCCAAGTATCGTGACCTCTGAAGAGTTGAGAAACTGGCAGCCTGAGGACCCTACAGTTTGGCTAGAAAGGCTCGACAACGGGACAAATCTTACCTCAGATTTACAAGTAATTTCAGGAAGCTTGAACGCTCTTGTCCAAGGTCCAAACGCTAGCGAAATAGCGGCGGTCACCGGTCCAATTCTTGGTAAAATTGGTGCCTTAACCGGAATGCAAACTATCGATTACAGGGCCCTAATGATTGCGAACCTACCTGCTGAAGATTCTTCCAACCCATGGGATTCTGACGGCCCTGTATTAACCACATTCGTTGTAATTACAGACCCGGTAGAATATGACCTGGAGGTGATCGATGATGTCCAGGAAATTGTCACGGAATGGGCTGAAGGATTGAAAGAGAAGGCTGATGAAGAAACCGGAGATTCGGACCTGTCTGTATTTTCTTTCGCTCAACTTGCAACTGGACAAAACGCAAACCTAGGTAAGGAATTAGGAATACTCAATTCAATTTGTCTGCTACTTCTTGGCTTCATTTTGTGGACTAAGTTTAGAAGTAAACGTGATACTGCTAACGTACTCGTATTGACTGTATTTGCTATCCTTGCGACATACGGTATGGCAGGATTGTTGACACTTCTAGGAGTAAAGATGGTATTCAATGCTGCAATGAATTCAATTCCAATTCTTCTTTTGGCAATTGGTGTTGACTACGGTTTACACGTTGTTGCAAGAATCAGAGAAGAGTTACAGGACCAGGAAAAAGCAAATCCACAGGGTAGAACTACTCTGCGAGATTTCTCTCTAGAAGCTAGGAGGGCTGCGATTCGAAAAGGCACAATTTTGACCTCTGCAGCACTTATGGTTGCAATTTTTACCGATATGGTTGGTTTCCTATCTTTCAGATTCTCATCCCAACAATTCTTGGTTTCATTTGGTACAGTAATAGCAATCGGTCTATTCTTCATTTACTTGCTGAGCATTACTGCATTGCCTGCTTTGATGATGATAATACCACCAAAGAAATTACCACTTGAAAAATCTGGAAAAAACGATATTGGTCCTATTTCAACTTGGATAGGTTCACTCACCAAAACCCCGGTCAAAGTTATCGCAGTAACGATTCTTGTATCAGTTCCGATGTTTATTGGTTTCCAACAATTAGAGGTCGGATTTGACCAAAGAGACAACTTCGATGACACAGTGCCTGTAGTACAGGATTTCCTTACGCTATCAGATGAATTCCAAAGTAGTCCTGCACCGTTGTATGCTGTTCTAGATGGAGATGTAATCACCAAAGATGGTAGGCTGTTATATGATACAGTAGTCTCTGACTTACAAGAAAATAGCAAGGTAACTGGGGTTCCAATTGGAATATGGAGTGTCTTAGAAGAATCAAGAATCTCAAATGCCGAACTTGATTCTCTAATGTCTGCATTGGATGATAATGATGCGAATTGGCAGAATTTAGAGGATTGGTTACTAACCTCAGATGGCAGAAACATTTCTTCGGGAACGCTGAACTCAAAGGCTACACAGACAGTTATCTCATTCCAAGCTGCAACATTGGACTGGCAAGCGACTGCAGATTTTGAGTCAGAATTATCTGAGGATCTAGCAGATTTAGCAAAGGAAAGTGATGGAGATTTCACAGTCAAGTTATCTGGACGGTCTCTCATTTTAGCACAGATTACAGCAGATGTTGCAGATTCTGCAATCCTATCAACTGGAACAGTTGCTGGTGTAATTCTGTTGATGCTAATTGGAATTAACACAGTGAGACAAAAGGACCTAGCAAGAGGTGCTGCAAGAGGATTCGTTACGTGGATTCCTTTGATGGTAGTCGTTGTTTGGGTTTACGGAATCATGGGATTGACGGGATATGAACTCAACTCACAAACGGTTACAATCGGTGCGCTTACTCTTGGTTTGGGTGTTGACTATGCTGTGCATTTGACAACCCGTCTTGAGGAAGAAGTGGAACATGCACCGTTTGCAGACCCCGCAGAATGGTCGACAAAATCCGTTGCGACAACCGGTCGAGCAATGTTTGGTGCTGCACTTACGACAGCGGGTGGTTTCTCAGTCCTAAACTTCTCTTCATTGGTACCTCTCCAGTTATTCGGACAGGTTTTCGTTGTAGCGATTGTACTGGCACTCATTTCGAGTCTATTCGTACTACCTGCAATGTACACACCATTCTTGAAGCAGGATGCAAAGATGTACCAATCGATGACTGGTGCTAGTGGAGAGAGCGAGTAATCAAACCGCTCTATCTTCAAGCAACTCTAGAGGAATGATCTCTAGAGCCTTGATGTTAGTTGCTTCAAGGTCAACTGGGCATGCTTGCCCGTGATTTAGTGCATCCAGCCAAGTTCTAGCACAAACACACCACGAGTCTCCCGGTTTCAAGCCAGGGAAGTTGAAATGAGGAGCAGGAGTAATCAGGTCATTTCCTTTTGATTTAGCAAATTGAAGAAATTCTTCGTTGACAATGCAGCATACTGTGTGAGAGCCTCTGTCATGCTCATCAGTGTGGCAATGTCCGTCTCTGTACCATCCAGTTAACGGTTTGCAGGAGCATTCTCCGATGTCATGCCCAAGTACGTTCTTCTGTGTGCCCATGTTTGGGAAATAGGAAAAATCTACTTCAACTTATGTATGATTTCACTCAACGGAGTGATAGGTGGCTCCAAGCCATTCGCAAATGCCTTGGGCGAGGGAAATGTCATCTTCTGAAAATGCATCAAATTCATCAGAATCCACATCTAAAACAGCAACAACATCTCCATTTGAGTTCTTTACTGGTATCACAATTTCACTATTGGTTGTAGAACTACAAGCAATATGTTCAGGCCTTTCGTGTACGTTCGGTACAATTTGTGACTCTCCGGTTCTAGCTGCAGCACCACATATTCCTCTATCGAAAGTAATTGTCAAACAACCATGCCCACCTTGGTAAGGGCCGATTTTCAAGACTTCAGGAGATACTGTTCGATAGAATCCAGTCCAATGATAGTGCTCAAAGGAGTTGTGCAACTCACAAGCAACAGTTGCCATGGCAGTTACCCAATCATCTTCATCTTCGAGTATTGCAGTTATTCTTTCATAGACTTCTGCATGTTCCATGGTTTCGCGTTTTCGGTACCATATTCAAATGTTTATTTTTGGACATGATACAACGCTTAATGAATGGCCTT
>WTIA01000007.1 GCA_011522915.1 Methanobacteriota archaeon | reverse complement strand
TCACTCAGCGCCGAAGAACTGCCTTAGCATTGGATGCATTTCCATTGCCTGTTCCTTCTGAATCTGCTCATATGTACGCAAGATAATACCTACGGCAAGTAGCAAACCTGTACCTGTTGCGTTACCAACCGTACCCAGTAAGTCTGCACCTGCAGCGAGTAAACCTACGAATGCACCAGAGAAGTATGTCACTGGCGGAATGTATCTCTCAAGGATTCTCTCAAGAACTAGAGGGTTCTTACGGAAACCAGGAATCTGCATACCCGTTCGCTCGATCTGTTTTGCTACATCCTTCGAACCCATATTCGTCGTATCAATCCAGAACTTAGCGAAGACCATCGAACCAACCGTCATCAGCGTGACGTAGAAGATTACGTGACCTCCAATTTGCCATAGGCTATGGCCATAGATGTCGCCTTGCTGATTCAATAGAGGAATCAGCCAATCGTTCACACCGTTAACCATGGAGGAGTACCATGCGAATCCACCGCTTGGCGTCGAAGAACCTGGCTCATACGTACCGATATACTCGGACATACTTCCCCAACCTTCCTTACCTAATATCGGCGTCTTCTGCAACGTTGGATGGTTCCAGAACAGTAGAGTAAACATGTTGATGTTAGCTAGTAGAGCAGCCATCAAAATGACGGGAATGTTAGATGCGTAAACCAATCGAATTGGATACTTTCCACGGTGACCACGGACCTTTCCGTGAGTCAATGGCAATTCCAGTTTACTCGATTCTGCGTATGCAACTACTAGGAACACCACAACGGATGAGAATAGAGCCGCCACTGGATTTACGTGCGTCAGAAGTATCGTTTCGAAACCGTTCTGAGATATCATTTCGGAATTCGTCGCCTCCCTAAACATGTAGAATATCATCGGCAAAGTACCAGATGGAGGATTCTGTAGGCTGTAACTCATTCCTGATGTTGCTGGCATTGGTGAAAGTGTACCAACGAAGGTAGACTGAGCGACACCAGCGGCGATGAACAGAGAGATACCTGAACCGATACCCCACTTGCTAACCAACTCGTCAAGCAAGAATACTAGGTATGAACCTGCGAATAATTGGGCAACGATTACGAAGTTAGCCCAACCCATTCCATAGTTTGTAATTAGGTTCTCAGTTGGGTCCAAGAAACCGTAGGTCTGAGGGATTGATTCGATTGGAATCATTAGCAAAACCAGCAACTTCTGTACACCTTGGTACATTGCCTTGTCTTCAGAATCTTGTAGATCCAATCTGATAATCTTCGCACCAGCGAACAACTGCATGATAATTGAACCAGTAACGATTGGTCCAATACCCAAGTGCATGATTGTACCAGATGCACCAGCCATAATTGAACGGAAACCACTGAACAAGTCAAGTGCTTGTCCGGATAGACCCCAAATCATGACATTTGTCATTGCGAAGTAAATGATTAGAACCAGAGTTGTTGTCCACAACTTCTCGTTGAATCTGACGTGGCGTTCTGGTTTTGTGATTGTAGGGTAAGTATCTACGAACCTGTGAAGCGCATACAGCCTGCTGTTCTTGTCGCCGCTGTACATGAAACAAACCAGCGCAGCTGATGCACCAAATCCAAGCAGTATAACACCCACTAAGAGGTATCCTACGAGGTCTTGATGTGTACCATCATACATCGAATTTGGTCTGCAGTACCACACTGCGATGGCAAGGAAAGTAAGCCATGCAAGCATCTTACCATAGCGTCCAATGATTGGAACTTCTTTGAGTCCTTCTGGTAGATCTTTGGTAAAACACCAAATCATGAAAGCTACGTATGCTACACCAAAACCAAAGCCGAAAATTGCGCCATCAATAGCGTTTTGAGAAGCATTTCCGGAACCAAATAGGGCTGTTTCGAATGCATCATATTGCCAATAACCCAGCATTCCAAAGTACAGTAGACCTGTTAGTCCAACTGCCCAAGGGATTGATTGCTTGCCCATGTCACATTCCTCCAATTATTATTGTATTAAAGAAGTCTAAAGAAAACCATTCAGGGCTTTCATTCCCACTCCTCTTCTTCATCGTCACCCTCGATTGAACCGCCTGCTGCAGAGATTTTCTCCGCTGCTTTTGCAGACCATTCTTCAACGGTGACTGTCAGTGCTGTTGTGATTCTTCCAGAACCGAGAAGTTTGTCAATTCCCATTTCCGTTAGATCGATTGAATCCTTGCCATCTGCCATTCTTTCCAAATCACCTACATTGCAGGTAACATAGACTGTTCTAAGGCTAGGATCTCTGTTGAATCCATGCATACCCCAGTGTCCTGGCATGTATTTGATACGGGTCATTACACGGTGCTTGTTCATACCAGCCCTACCACGACCTCCACGCTTACCAGCTCCACGTCCAGCCTTGTGGCCTCTTCCGTGTGTGCGGCAACGTCCTCGATGCTTGTTTGCTTTGCTCATCAAAATCACCTCAAATCATTCTTTCGACCAAAGCCGAAATGTCCTCTCCGCGAGGACCTAGAGCGCCACCAACAACGTAAGTGCGCTTTAGTCCACCCCAGCCCTTTGGGCCTCGAGGCGGGTGTAGTCTGAATACTCTCTTCATTCCAGGCATGTCCTTAACAGTCGCATCTCCTGATGCGATTGCTGCTGCGAACTCCTTGATTGATGAGTAATCTGTTGCTTCCTTCACGTCTGCATCTGTAATTGGCTTGTCACCAATAAGACGTCCACGCTCAGAAATCATCTTCTCAATCATCTCAGCGTCTGCGTTCCCCCAAGTGATGTAATCCTTAGCCTTCTGAAGCATACCCTTGTATTGTGGGTTCTCTGGAATAATCACTGCGTGATTGACACGAGTTAGGTTTAGCATGCCCATTGTTTCTCTAATTGAACGCTCGACCTTTACGTCTGAACGTGCTCTTACAACGATATAACTCATTCTAGTAGCCTCCCTTTGTGAATGAATAACTCAGCTCTTTGTGAATCACTAACACGGGTTCTGTTAATCGCTGCTAGAGCATTGAATGTTGCCGCAGCGTAGTTGATTGTGGTTCGAGTTTGCCCCTTTGTTCTGGACAATACATCGCTAACTCCTGCTAGAGTTAGAACACGCTTACCGGTTTCTCCGATTACAAGACCCTTGCCCGCTGGTGCTGGCATGAGTGTTACGCGAGTTGAACCCGCTTGTCCCTGTACCTTGAATGGCACAGAAGTTCCAGGCCCTACGCTTGATTCCCAAGATCCGTTTCCACGCTGGATTTGGATGATGTTTAGTTTAGCAGCGGTCAAAGCCTTCTGAATTGCCTGTGCAACTTCCTTACCCTTTGCCATTGCTAGTCCGACGTAGCCGTCTTTGTTACCGACACAAGCCATTACGTTGAATCTTACACGACGACCGGAGTCTGTCATTCTCTGAACCATGTTTACTTTGAGAACTTCATCTTCCAAGTTTGGAATTAGTGCATCTACGATTTCGACCTCACGGATTGGAAGTCCTGAAGCAAGTGCTTG
>WTIA01000062.1 GCA_011522915.1 Methanobacteriota archaeon | reverse complement strand
CTGCTCGACTTTGGAATCGTGATACATCCGCTATCGTAGCAGAACTTGATTGCAACCTGTGCAGGCGTACAACCCAACTTTTCAGCGATAGCAACTAGTTCTGGGTCATCCACTTTATGCCCTCTTGCAAGTGGCGAATATGCCATTACTTTGGCACCAGCATCTTCGGTAGCCTTGAACAAATGTGGCCTTTGTAGCCATGGATTGAATTCTACTTGGTTGACGCTAGGCATGTATGAAGCATAATCACGCATTGCCTCAAGGTGAGCAGGTCCGTAGTTTGAGACTCCAATTGATTTGACCCAGCCTTGCTCTAGGCAGTACTCCATTCCTTTCCAAACTGGAGCCCTGTGTTCAGGATCTTCAGGAGGTGCGTGAACAAGGTAAAGATCGATGTAATCGGTGTCTAGCAACTCAAGAGATTTCTTACAGTGCTCGATTACTTCCTCGTAACCGGTTGCATGCATCCTACGCAATTTTGTAGTTATGAAAAGCGAGTCTCGAGCCATTCCTGATTCCTTAATCGCTTCCCCAACTTCGTGTTCGTTGTTGTACGCTCTTGCGGTATCGATGTGGGTATAGCCTGCTTCTAAAGCAGTTAAGACTGAGTTTTTGCACTCTCCTTCCTCGGACATAAGGAATACTCCGAGGCCGAATTGTGGGATTTCATGTTCGAACTTCTCTTCACCAGATTGGGTGCTGTGGCTGATTCGCATGGTTGTGCTAGATGGCTTTGGTTGAAAAAGAAGCGTTCTTCATTCATCTTCTGTTGACCAAGTTTTTCTCAAGGCCTTACCAGCCATTTCTCCAGCCTCAAACATCTCAATATCGTGATCTACAATCAGATGTTTTGTTAACTGATGGTGTACTATTGGAATGTTGCACTCTGGGCATTGTGCATATTTTTCAGGTTTGTATCCTCTGAATTCCATCCTGCCAGCAGGAGTTGATAGCATTCTAGCAGTCTTTCCAACAACGTACAGTGCGACAATAACGAACATTAGCAGGCAACAGGCTGAACTAAATCCAGCACCCATTGGAGTTGAATCTCCACTCAGTCTGATGTTTTGGGTAATCGAGCCGCCGTTAGCCCGCAGCCTGTCTAGGTTGATTGTATGTGGAAATTCTTCCCCTTTCACAGTTAGAAGAATACTCGTTCCATCATCTTCTTCATCAACGCTAAATGCTAGAGTAAAATTTCCATATCGGTCGGTTTGAGTTGTAGTACCTTGGAATTGTCTGCATTGATTTTCGCTCGGTTCACAGTCGATTGTGATATCCTGTAAAACCAATTGTGAGTTGTCAGAATAGGTCGCAGTGCCGGTAATGATGTATGTTTCCGCACTTGCAGATAGTGAGAAGAAAACCACTAAGGCCAGTGGGATGAGGATTCTTCTCATGGAGTCTAGATTTCTATTTCGCTTTTAGAATGTTGATTCTTACCAAGTATCAATTTGCGGTTGATAGTTCAAACACAAAGAACCTCATTCTATCATGCTTATACATAGGATAATACAAAAAGGAAGAAAGTCGCTTTGCATTTTAATGCTAGATAAAATACAATCTACGCCTGCAAAAATATGCCTCGGACTAACAGCTCTTGTTATGTTCGTTTATTCGTTGAATTTCATGTTCCTAGCCGATTGTTACTCAATCGGTGGGGACGGCTGTTTCACACTACTGAACAACAATTCAACACCCGATTCAGATTTCTTTGGAAACGGTGCCCCTGAAACTGCATTCAATGGAATTTTGATGTTTGGTATCTTCCTTTCTTCGATGATTATTCTGATTGAAGGGCCAAAAGGAAAGTGGACAACTATGATTCCAGTAATGATTGGTCTATTCGCAATGACCGTTACAATGTGGATGGATGACACAGGAGTTCTTGATGAGAATACTACTCCAAAATACGTAGTTCCGGTAATTCTCATCTTGTACGCAGCATCCTACTTCTTGATGAAGGATGAAGGAGTAAACGAAGGATTGTCGGAGTACAAACCGGGGATTAACGTTCAAGATAAGTTTGCAATGGTTGCATTGATTATTCTTGTTTTGACAGGATTATTCTATTCACTGAGAATGATCTTTACACCAGACACTGTAATTTCAGAAGGCTTCCCAAGCGATGAAGCATGGGTTGTTGCCCTTGGTTCAGACGCATCACGCGCTCTCGGCCAGGGAGTTCCCTCAGAGGTCACGATATCAGTTTCAGGTTCTCTGATTTTGGTATACACACTTTGGTCTGCGTTAGTTTTGACTAACGGTGCATCCGGTAAGTGGTCCGTATTGCATCCTTCACTATTCGCTTTCATTTCAGTGACTATTGGTACCTACATGGGTATGCTAGCAGGTACTGCAAGAACAATCAGTGACGGTAACCAAATGGATGTAATAACTGGTCCAGTGGTTATGCTTCTTGTAGCAATTTCATACTTCAGACTACGTCCTGAAGGTATGGAAGACGAAATGACCTTCCAAGGTGAAGAAATTGAACCAGCAGAGTTTACAAACGGTTTGCTAACCTTCGCATTTATTATGGGAGCCTTGTTCGCAATTTTCTCCATATTCTGGGAAAACGTTGGTTGAAATCTTCGTGATTTTCAACAAGCCTTCAAAAATAAACTAGAGAACATGTTTGTGTGTCAGTATTCACATCAGCACTATCGGGCACCTGTGCTGGTGTGGATACTTGGCACTTCGTTTCCTATGACCAACTAAGCCAAGATTTGCTTCCTGAAAACAAGGACGTTGGCCTAATTTTCATCGAGACATCTTGGAAGGCTAGCCAACTTCCATATCACAAACAGAAGTTGGCATTACTGCTCGCAAATCAAAGGCACTTTGCCCTAGAAATGCAAGATGCAGGTTATCCGGTTAGGTATGTGTTCTCTGACAAAGAATACGGAGAGGCCCTCTCAGATTTATGTGAAGAACTGGGAGAAATCTCAGTAACCAAGCCAGCAGAATTGAGCCTTCGTCGCTCAATCCAACCGTTGGTCGATTCTGGCCAATTGAGGGTGCTGGAGCACAAAGGCTGGCTTACTACAACTGAGGATTTCATCAAAGGAGCAGGCCAAAATGCGCCGTGGCGAATGGACAAATTCTATCGCTACATTCGCAAGAATTACTCGATCATGTTGGAGGATGACGGCAAACCTGTTGGCGGAAAATGGTCTCTTGATGATGAGAACAGATTACCATGGGATGGTGCTGTTGACCTTCCTGAAGCATTGAGGTTTGAGCCGGATGAAATTACTCTCGAAGTTATCGATATGATTGAGAAGAAATATGGCCATCATCCAGGAAAGATAGTTGCTGAAAATCTGCCTGCTTCTGTTGATGACGCAAAGCGATTATGGGATTGGGCCAAAACCTCAGTGATGTATTATTTCGGCCCGTATGAGGATGCTATGACTCAGGAACATCGCACTCTATTCCACACGACGATGTCTTCACTTGTGAATCTAGGAAGAATCATGCCA
>WTIA01000109.1 GCA_011522915.1 Methanobacteriota archaeon | reverse complement strand
AAACAGGGCCGTCGCCAGCCATTCTAATGTTCACTCTGCAATCGAGTAATCTGCTCAACGCCCTAACTGTGGATTCATGAGAAAAAGGTGTAACCTCGATTGGTAACGGAAACGCTCCGAGGGTACTAACCCTCTTTCTGTCGTCGGCAACAACAACCATTGCTGCACTTTCCTGAGCAACGATTTTTTCTCTTAGCAGTGCGGCACCACCCCCTTTGATAAGTTGAAAATTTGGGTCGTATTCATCAGCACCATCAATTACTATGTCTAGACCATCAATGTCGGAAAGTTCCACTAATGGAATTCCAACTTCTTTGGCTAGTGTTTCTGTTGAAATGCTAGTTGGTACGCCAACGATTTCTAATCCTTCTTCTGATATTCTTCTTCCTAGTTCAACAACTGTATGTTTTACGGTTGAGCCAGTTCCCAAGCCTACTTTCATACCGGATTTGACGTATTTACACGCAGCGATTCCTGCCTGCTTCTTTAGACCTTCAACATCTGCCATGGTACTTCTAAGGCGTCTGAGTCAATAAGCAATGTGAAGCGAATGTCTGAAGTGCTTAGGAGTAATGGCATAGCCGTGACGAGGGGGTTTTGTGCACTATTTATCGTCACAATATTTTGTGGCATGTCACTTCTTCCAATGGTTAATGCCAATTCACCTCGACAAGTAGACATCGATGTTTCTACTGTTCCAAATGGAATATCTGACCAGTTTTCAGTCGAGGTACCAACTGGTGAAATAATCACAGATTTCGAATTTGAAATGTTTGAACAATCTCGCCCCATCGATGATGTTGTTACAATTGATGACAAAGCGGATTGGATGAATGGGGATTCGATGGATGGAGTGGATTATAATCTCACAGGATTACGAATTCTTCCCATGTCTCATGAGTGGGATTTCGAAGGTGGTCTACAAGGTTGGTCTCTAAATTCAGGAGGTGGTTGGGCTCACGGATATGATTCAACTCTGGGTTCGTCAAATGGTGTATATTCGGGCTCATCTGCAATCTACACCTACAACGGGAACTATCCAAACCGGATGTCTACGACTTATTGGGCAACATCTCCAACAATAGACTGTTCGTCTTGTTCAGGTTCTTGGGACCTCAAATTTTGGAAACGTCTGGGTGTTGAATCATCATCATACGATCGGGCATACGTTTCTGTAAAATCATCATCTGGATGGGTTAACGTATACTCAAATCCAAGAAGTTCAATCAATGATGCGTCTTTTACTCAGTCGACTTACGATATTAGCAGTTACGTATCTGGAAATTCTGCTTTCCAAGTCCGATTTGGCCTGGGCTCTACAGACAGTTCCGTGACCTACACCGGCTGGAATGTAGATGATGTAGTAATCGAGCCAAGAGGAAATACTGGCTCGGGAATGGCCAATTGGACCAGCTCTCCATTCGGACCGAATGGCTCAGGCGTAATGCAAATGCAACATGGTTTAATGTCAATTGATGCAACTATTCCACAGGGTTCAATGATGACATGGAGTTTGATTGATTCTACTGACGGTACCGTAATTCCAGGGTTTGTAGATTTGCAAGAACTTAGTGCAGACCTTTCAATAATCGATGTAAAAAAGCATCCATTAGTTCAATTAAAAATCCAAATGGAAACAAATGCCGAGAGCCCGGTTATACATTCAATCAAGTTAGGAGGTGGAATTATTGAATCATTCAATACAGCACCACTTGTTGGATGGTCTGGCTTTACCTCACAAAGCAATGGCGTGGTTACTGGTTCTGGCATATTATCTTCTCCAGAGTGGAGATTTGCGACTCCATTCAGTGCGTTGGAAATTAATTTTGATGTCTCAGGAACAGGAAATTTTGAGGCATGTTTCAATCACCTTTCTGACTGTTCATCTCAGTGGAACGTTCTCGAAAAGAATAGGAAATTTACACTCCTACAACCCAGTAGCACTCTTAATCTGCGTTGGAATGGGAACGGTGCATACTCTGTAAATCATGTCGAGGTTGATCTGCACAGACAATCATCTCCCGCAAATGCCAGAATTGACATTGGGTTGGATGGTGTCAATGAATGGTCATTCTCCAATGACATAGTTTCTACCTGGGGCTTGCAAGATAGATTTGATGATGGGTCTCGAGCTAAAGAATTGATAATTCCGTCTGGAGGCTATGATGTTGCTGGTTTAATGTACCCAATAAAATCTGGAATATTAGACTCATCCTACGAATCTAAAGGAAATTTAATGATGTCATTTACTGCAATCGGTTTCCCACTAGATAGTGTTGAAGCAACGTTTTCAGTGGATGGAAATGAATTGTTTACCGAATCATTGGGGTTCATTATGAACACTCATACATTGACCCTATCTGATTCACAGATGCAGGATTTAATCACTGAATTTGATTCCAGAACAGAAGACAGCACTGTTGTCGGAGATCTCGTCGCTCACAAAATCGAGGTTTCAGTATCCTCAAATTCAGGCGGAAGTTTGCTTCTTTCTGGTCTTTCTATTCCTTACAGGTATGATGTTCATCTAAAAGATGAGCACATTCAGCCAATCATAGATTCAATGAACTCGCAATTATCTACGATTACATCTAATGGAGGAGTGAAAGAGGTAAAAATACCTATTCTAATGGACAATTTAGGTGCTGTTAGAATAATGGATTATGGGATACAGACACTAGGTTCTCCAACTCCAATTGGTATCACAATGACCAATCAAACCGAAACCTTAGCTGCTGGAAATGATTGGTATGAATTTAATAGTTCATTCGACCTTTCAGTCTTGGGTGTTTCAGACGCTATGCAGCACTTCAATGACGAAAGTTGGTCTTCTAAATTCACATTCACCGGAAGTAAGTGGTCCCGTTCAATCGAGTGTTCAATCACTACAGAAACATGCAATTCGCAACAAGGTTTGATTTTAGGAGATTTTTCCTTTGAGTTTAGTGGAAGTAGTGTTGAGTTTTATCATCGAGTTCAAATTTCATCTATATGGCCAGATGAAGAAGCGCTTATTGTAAAAAGTACAATCGACATGAACGGTCCTTCGTCAGAGCCAAATGAGATTCGTTTCGGTCTAGGGAACTCAATGGCTGTTGAGCAGGACATTGAAGTCGTAGATTGGCATTTATCATTCATGAACGGTGCAGAATCAACTTGGGACGCTTTGTACTTTGACCCCTCAAATCCTGGTGTTGTTGAAGTTGAGTTATCATTTGCTGGAATCGATGCAACACCACGTTCATCATCGTTTAACGTAGCTCTTTACGTGGATGGTATGTTAACTGATACAACTCAAGAGTTGTTTGATGGAGTTGCAACCTTATTGTTCTCTCCAGATTCATCAGCCACTAAGGTTGACATTTCAATTGGAGTATCTGGTTTATATGGTCAATCTGTAGATTGGCTTGTTCCCAAAAATGCAGTCTTTTTGATTGATGAAACCGCACCGACTCTTATCTCTACAAACATAGCACCATTAGACCACAGAAGCAGCGAA
>WTIA01000050.1 GCA_011522915.1 Methanobacteriota archaeon | reverse complement strand
TCAAGGAAGACGATCCGATTCTATCGGTCATGACCGACAAAGCAACTGTAGAAATTCCATCCCCAACAGACGGTGTCGTAAAGTCCCTAGTCGGTGAACCAGGAACTATTCTTGCGGTAGGTCAAGTTTGTATTGAATTCGAAACAGATGGTGAAGGCACTCCTGTAGAAGAAGCACCTGCACCTGTGGAAGAAATTGTTGAGGAAACACCTGCTCCAGAACCTGAACCGGTCAAGGAAGAGGTCGCAGAACCTGCGCCTGCACCAGCACCTGCGCCAACTCCAGTAGTTGTTTCGGCACCAGGAGCAAGACCACTAGCATCACCTGCCGTGCGCCAGCGAGCACGGGAGAGTGGAATCGATTTGACCACTGTTGCTGGTAGTGGACCTGCAGGAAGAATTACTCATTCTGACCTTGACTCTTGGAAGGATGCTGGTAGCCCAGTCGCTGCAGCAGGTCCATCTAGAGCGGCAAAGACTGGGACCACCGAAGTTCCAGTTATTGGTCTGCGAAGAAAGATTTCAGAGAGCATGACTGCATCATACACCACAATTCCTCACTTCTCTTACTTTGAGGAAGTAGACATTACCCACCTAGATGAACTGAGAGTTCACCTTAACTCAACACGCTCAGAAGGTCAGCCAAAATTGACTTACTTGCCATTCATCATGCAAGCACTGGTGAAGGCACTTGGAGAAAATCCAGTGTGCAATGCACTATTTGACGATGAAAAAGGTGTAGTTACAAGACACGATGCAGTCCACTTGGGAATCGCTACTCAAACCGACAGGGGATTGTACGTACCGGTAGTCAAGCACGTCGAGGCACAAGACGTCTGGCAATCTGCTTCTGAAATGCAGAGAGTTAGCCAAGCCGCTCGAGATGGGACTGCTGGATTAGACGAATTAACTGGCTCTACATTCACAATTACAAGTCTAGGTAGAATGGGGGGATTGGGTGCAACTCCAATCATCAACAAGCCAGAAGTCGGAATCCTTGGAGTTCACAATGCTGTTGACACACCAGTTGTGAGAAATGGACAGATCGTCATCCGCAAGATGTTGAGGCTGTCGTCCTCGTGGGACCACAGAGTAGTTGACGGTTGGGACGGAGCAATGCTAGTTCAAAGGCTGAAGACTTTGCTAGAAAACCCAGCTACAATCTTCATGTGAGGTTGAATAATATGAAGACTCGAAAGTGCAAGGTATTAGTTGTAGGAGCAGGACCTGGTGGCTATGTTGCTGCAATCAGGTCAGCACAATTAGGAATGGACACCGTAATCGTTGAAGGCGAAAGAGCAGGGGGTACATGTCTAATTCGCGGATGTATTCCATCCAAAGCAATGATTCACGCTGCTCACAAATTCCACGACTTAGCAAAGCATGCAAAAGACGGTGGACACATGGGAATCTCAATCCCTGGACCTGCTGAACTGAAAATGGCTGAACTAAAAGGATGGAAAGATGACATCGTTGACCGCCTGAACAAGGGTGTTGAGCACCTTTTGAAGTCTGCAGGCGCTGAGTTAATCACTGGATGGGCTGAATTCAAAGACGCAAAGACTGTGGTCGTTGGAGACACACAAATCGAGGCCGAAAATGTAATTCTAGCAAACGGTAGTGTACCAATCGAATTGCCTTTCATGAAGTATGGTGACGGAGTTATCTCAAGCAGAGAAGCACTAGACATCGACGAGAAATTAGAACACCTAGTCGTGGTTGGTGGCGGATACATCGGTCTGGAACTAGGAATTACGCACAGAATGCTTGGCGCTGAAGTAACAATTGTTGAAGCAATGGATAGCGTTCTACCAATTTTCGACAAAGAACTTCGCAGGCCCCTTGAATTATTCCTGAAGAAGAATAAGATCAAGGTGAACACTGGAGTCTTTGCAAAGGGTGCAGAAAAACTCGATAACGGTAAACTAAAACTCAATTTCATCGATAAAAATCAAGCAGATGATGAATCAAAGATGCAGTCTGTTGAGGCTGACAGAGTATTGGTGACCGTTGGACGCAGACCAAGAAGTGAAGGTCTTGCACCAACCGGTGTCGCTCTCAACGAGAGAGGATTCGTCAAAGTCAACAACCAGTGTCAAACAAACATGAAGGGTGTTTATGCAATTGGTGACGTGACAGATTTGGGTGAAATGTTAGCACACGTTGCTTCATTCCAAGGTGAAATGGTTGCAGAAATCATTGCAGGGAAAGACCGTGTTTACGACCCAGTAGCAGTACCTGCAATTGTGTTTACTGAACCTGAGATTGTTTCAGTAGGTCTATCTCCAGAAGAGGCTAAAGACGCAGGACATCCAGTTATCACTGGTAAATTCCCGCTTGCAGCAAATGGTAGGTCTCTAACTCAAGAAGCCGAAAAGACCGGAGGATTCGTCAGAGTTGTCGCTCGAGAAGACGACCACAGAATTCTAGGTATTCAGGCAGTAGGAACTCACGTCAGTGAACTTGTTGGAGAATGGGGATTGGCTTTGGAAATGGGCGCACTATTGGAAGACATAGCTGGAACCATCCACGCTCACCCAACCATGACAGAAATGACCCACGAAGCGGTACTTGCGACTCTAGGTCACGCTATTCACATCGCTTGATTTCACCAGCGGCTATTCCAAACTGCTGCATCTGAGAACAAATCGTAGAATGCATCTAGAGTATGCTCAATTGGTTTTGAGTATCCTCCACCCATGAAGACTACCGTAGGAATTCTATTTTCCAGCATTATCTCGAAAACGTAACGATTTCTCTTCATCATTCCTTCCCGACTAACGCTAAGTTTGCCTAGACCATCTGTCTCCAAACCATCAACGCCCGCCTGATATAGAACCAAATCAGGCTCGAAATCTAGGCATATCTCAAGCGATTCTCTAACAATCTTCAGATAATCTTCATCGCCAGCCAGTGGCTCAACAGGCAGGTCAAAATCGCTCACTGATTTTCTAAATGGGAAATTTGTTGCACAGTGCACAGAGATTGTTCTTGTTCGCTCTTCATCCGAGAGTATAGTCGCTGTTCCATCTCCTTGATGGACATCCAAATCGAGGATTGCTACCCTTTTAACTCCTAGATGTTCAATCGCATATAGGGCGCTAATCGCAAGGTCGTTGAATACACAATATCCTGAACCGTAATCTCGGTGTGCATGGTGTGTACCTCCTGCCATGTTACCAGTAACACCACCATTTTTGACAGCATGAATCGTTGCCTCTACCGCACCACCAGTCAAACGAAGTGTTCTCTCAATCATCTTTGTAGTCCAGGGAGTTAGACCAATCCTACGCATTTCCTTCTCGCTTAGTGTGTCACTCAGGAATCCATCCACGTAGTCTAAACTGTGTGCTAAAAGTAGAGATTCTCGTGAGACAGATTCTGGGAGCCTGAGTCTAATGTTTTGGGATTGATCTGAATCCTCTAATCGCTTCAACAGCATTTGGTAGCGTTCTCTAGGGAACCTTGCTTCTTCGTGAATTCCATCAGTATAGAGTGGGT
>WTIA01000043.1 GCA_011522915.1 Methanobacteriota archaeon | reverse complement strand
CGGTTCTTGTGGTCCTTGGTTTGTTCTTTGTTTCACAATTACCTGCTATCTCAAATGTAGGTACTACCAATCCAAATTTAACAGATGGTGCTAGGCCGCCTGCCACAGATTCTGATGGTGACAACATTCCCGATGTTCACGAAAATTTGTTCAGTGAGTGGATAAATTTCTCATCACCAGATGATAGAGCAGTCGTGATGAAAGGCTTGGACAGGGATGACGCTTCGGATGCTTACATCGATATCGATATCGATGGATTAAACGCAACTGAGGAATATTGTTGGCCATATCCTGCTGAATGTGTTGACCCAGGATTTACGCGTGGCCTGACAGGAGTAATCAACGAATCTGGCGAGAGGTGGTATCTCGACCCGAGAGTTTCTGATACTGATGGTGATGGAATGCCTGATGGATTTGAAGCGCACATGTGCGAAAAATTAGGTGGTTTCGATGAGGAAGACAAGAGATATGTTTGTGAAATGTTCGACCCATTGAATGCTAGCGATGCAGACATGGATCCTGATGATGATGGTTTTGATGTAAATCGTGACGGCTTCCTGACTATCAACGAGTTATTGACCTCCCCTGAGGAATATATGTTTGGCGCACCGTCTAATTGGACCAACGAACTAGATGGCTTGCGTTGTTTTGCACCCAACCCAGAATCTTCAATATTGAACGAATGGCCGTTTATCTCTGAAAACCCTAACTCAACTCTTCTGACAAATATACTAGAAGCGTGTGCAAGAAATGGCACAGAAGGCGTGGTAGATGAATACATTTGGTTAGGTACTAATCCAATAGAAGAAGATAGTGACAGATTCAACTATGATGGTGTTAAACACAGGCGTCTTTTCCCCTCAAGTGGAGACGGCATATCTGACGGCTGGGAGATACACTTTGGACTAGATCCTCTTAATCGTTCAAACGCATTGATAGACTTAGATAACGATGGTTGGGACGCAAATAGGGACGGGGCGATTAGTCTTGACTTACAGCGGTCAAAAGAAGCCTTAGCTCTGGGAGAACAATTGTCAACGCTCGAGGAGTATTTTGTCCATCTAGATGACGGAAACATGGTAAAATCAGGAATGCGCTCAGCAGACCTAGGAGCAACCGAGGGAACCTACATTGAATATCCTCTTTCTCAAGAGACAAATGGTGACGGAATTTCAGTTATGCACCACGACATTAGAGAGTTTTATGACGATGGTTCCCAATTATGGGTTGGTACTAAACTTGGAATATCTGTAATTGATTTTGAGAATGAACAATCAACCGACTACGAATTACCACAGGGTCATGACCTACACGACATGATTGTGTTGGAATCTCACATTGTAATGGTCACAGAAGCAGGTGTCTGGGTTGCTGAGCATAGTGATGGAGTAATCGATGACATTTTCCAATGGGATTTCTTCCCTGGAAGATATACTGCAGGTGCTGAATTGATTGCTGATGGTGGAGATGATTATGTCATTGCATTGGGCTACTCTGGATTCGGTTCTGTTTTCCAAATCAACGAACTTTCAATCACCGAATTATCCGTAGGCACAGGCATTTCCAACGCAATGAATACGGGTAACGCCACGGCAACATCAATCGTTCATGTTGATTCATCGGGTGGCCCTCTGACATTATTCATTGGAACTGATGTAGGTCTCATGGCTGTCGAGACTTCTACCGCAAGAGATGCGTCTACCCCGAACTGGAAATTCTACTTCTCGCCAGAACCCACCCAAGTCGCTACAGATATTGAAAATCTAAGAGCTATCGGTTCGGAAGTAGATCAGAATCCAGCCTATGTAAACGCTCTACTTGGTGATGGCCCTAATGGTGGACAAGAACAGGTTGTATGGATTGGGACTCCTTCAGGATTACACAGATATGACCTGTTGTCTGGTTTCATGACATTTGGTGGTGAATATGAACATCAAGGCGTCGACGGGGAAACGGTTGATTTCGCTAATGACATTCATTCAATATACTCAACAGGCAATGAACTAATCGTCGGTTCTGGTTGGGGTATGTGGTCTCTAAATGGCGGCTATGCTGCTGTTTATGGAATGACAAACCAAGAATGGATTCCTGGATTAATCTCTGCCGTTGTTGTGCATGAAGTGAGCGGAGTAAACAAGATTTTCACTGGAATTGGCCCTGGTAAATTTTCTAACTTAGAGCTGATGGATCCAATGGCAAATGACTCTGATGCTGATGGAATGCTAGATGGTTGGGAAGTACGGTATGGCTTAGACCCAACCGACCCTTGGGATGCACTACTCGATGCGGATGCAGATGGAGTAAACTTAGACAGTGACCCAATCAATGAACGTTTGTGGAGAAATCTCGATGAATTCAGGTACACAGCAACCACTGAAAATGGATACAATGCAACTGACCCAAGGGTAGTTGACACCGATGGTGATGGTGTGGGAGATGGAGCTGAGTACTTTGGACTATTCCACGAGGTAACTCCTCTATGGTGTCATTACACCAATCAGTACGACTATGAACACGTTTGTGGGGATGCAGCAGGACAAGCGGCAAATGCAACCTATCTACAATCTCTAGGTATCGATACAGGTACGGACGCAACCAATCCAGACTCAGACGGTGACGGTATGCCAGACGGTTGGGAACTTGAACACAGAAGGTGGATTGGTTCGTCTTTCACAGGTTCAAATAACTGGACTATGGACCCTACTGACCCTAATGATGCTGACTGGGATGCTGATGGCGATGGATTGACAAACCTATGTGAATACAAATGGTCGTTAGTTAAGGATGCAGGGCTTATTGGGGATTTACTAGAAAGTCACATGGAATCGGAGTCAGCTGTCGCCATGTGGTATGAACCTGACCCAAATAACAGGGATTCAGATGGAGATGGACTTCCTGATGGATGGGAAGCCAGAGGTGCTTGCACTTGGGATGTAAGCAGAGTCGGAATCAATCCACTAAACAGCAGCGATGCATTCGAAAATCCAGATGGTGATGGTTATGATATCAATCACAACGGAATAATTGAAGAAAATGAAGCCTTTGTGAACTGGTTAGAGTACAATATCCGTGATGATTTGTTCGATGGTAACATGACTTTGGATGGGGAAATTATTCCAAATAATTTCTCTACAGACCTATTCAGAAATATCTCTGATTTTGGCACACCAGAAGATTTGTTTGGGGATGGAACACTTACAGGTGACCCTACAAGTTCTGACAGCGATTCAGATGGAATGCCAGATGGTTGGGAAATATGGTATGCAAGATGGCAACTATTAGATTCCCAATGGACGCTTGATCCTCTAAATCCGGACGATAGATGGGAAGATTCTGACGATGATGGAATGAGCAATTGGGAGGAATACAATAGTATCGCTCCTGAGCGAAGTGAAACAAATTCCAACAGAACAAGTCCACAATGGTATGTGACTTCAATCGGTAGTGGATTCACTATACAACAATGGGCCGGAATAACAAATCCAGAATCATTTGGTTCCTTCGTTGGCCAGGACATAATCAACGTTTCAGGTTGGACCACTGACCCAACTAACCCAGATACAGACGGCGATGGTTTCCTCGACGGTTTGGAGTTAATGTTCACAGCATGGAATGATACCGCTCAGACATGGACGTTGAATCCAATGGTTCCAGGGGACGGTTCGTTTGATGCCGACAACGATGCTCTTACAGACGCACAAGAGTTCTCACTAGTGACCACAAACCCTGAGAATGGCGAAAATCACCCATTGGATGCTCCTTTGATGCACATTGATGGGGATTTGAACGACCCAACCCAGAAAGCACAGAGAGTTTACTCAATTATTTTGGACAAAGGACAAAGAGGAAATAGGCATCTTGACGAGTTTACAGAATGGCAATCTACTGGCGTAGCGAATAATTTCATTTCCACGCTAATGGGTATCACAGACCCCACGATGTCAGATACTGATGATGATGGGATGATTGATGGATTCGAATATTGGTTTACAAGTTGGGATCTTGAAAACAACCGCTGGTCGATGAACCCGTTGATTGACTCTGACCAATGGTTAGATAGCGACATGGATTCAGTAGACTGCGATAGAGATGGAAATATTTCACTCGATGAGCAATTTACAAACAAGCGAGAATATGAATCTAGGGTTTATGGAAAATACACCGAAAGATTGAGCACTGGTGCAGGGCTAATCGGATTTGGAGATGACACAATCGATGCTTACGTGGAGGAAGGCTACACTGAAGCGGAGGCACGTAGAGCTATTTACAACACATTCGAAGGAAAAGATGCTACTTCAGCATCAAGAATGATGATGATTAATTCTGCAGATTCCAACACATTTAACAGAACTTTGTTCGGAATTTCTGACCCAACAAATTCAGATTCAGACCAAGATGGAATTGACGATGGTTGGGAATTCTGTTACGCTGTTTATGGCTTGCCAGACCCTACAACTCAGAATCACTGGTCAACAAACCCAGTCAATCCTTTAGATGTAAATTACGATCCTGATAGTGATGGATGGTACGGTAGAACCTCATTCGATATCCCTGCACCTCAAGGTACTTGGGAAAACCGACAATTCACTCCTTCTGGAAATATAATTCAAAACGGAATTGGAGATTTGCCGTTCACAAACCTGATGGAATATATGAACGGAACAAGACCGGATACCAATGATTCTGATGGGGATGCTGTCACATTCAATACAATACTCAACTCCGGACAGGTTGTATCTCACGATAGGGACTGGAATTTATCTGATGGTAGAGAGGTGTTCAAGTACGGTACAAATCCAATGGATAATGATACTGATGGAGATATGTTGCCTGACTGGTATGAGTATGAGAAAGGCTGGAATGAGACTAATGACAACTATTCATCCCAGCTTCGAATCGAGGTTCAATGGATTGACCCTGGTACAGGCGGTCCGTGCACCTCTGATACCGTTGCATGTAGACCGCTTTCTCAAAATTCAGGTACTCTCTCAAGACCTGATTTAGGCTGGACTTGGGCAACATTCGACCCGAGGGATCCTGTAGACGCCAACGAAGACCCAGACCAAGATGGAAATTGGGATTGCAGTGCGACTTGTGAATACACGCCATACACTAATTTCATGGAATTTTATGCAATCGCAAACCCTAATCTGGATTCTCCTGATTCTGTCAGACTATCTGGTGAAACTTGGAATGGCTCTCCAATTACTGAGTGGTGGCAATTCAGAGCCTTTACGCTTGGATTGGGTGAAATTGATGAAGACATCACAAACTATCTGAGTATGAATAAGAAAAATATCGATGACTTATCATACGCTTTGATTATAGATGACATGGATTCTGATTTCTTAGTCCTTGATTCAGGAAACGATGTTTTGTTGTGCTCAGGAGATGTTACGGATAACTGGGATTTATACTACACAGGTAGTACAAATAGAGCCCCAGCAATCGATTTGGGTGAACATGAATACGGTTGGTACCTGTTGGACCTTGATGATGATCACATTGCTGAAGGTAGTGACCCACTAAACTGGGACACTGACGGGGATTGGCTAGTAGATTGGTTTGAGGTTCAGGATGATGAGGAAGACGGTATTCGGGGAGATTCATCACCGATTAGATACGATAGTCGAAACACAACTTGACCTCATAGAATTCCCCCCTACGGGGGGATTTCTAATTCTGACCTGATGCCGGTTAATTCAAGGCCTATGAATTACACCGGCCAATAGGTCGTTAGTGCATGTCATCGAGTTTTTCTTCTCGTTTCGCCCTTTTTTTGATGGTGTTCGTTTTGGTATTGACGCCAATGAGTCCCTTGTCGGAGACGTTCATGGGGGAAGCCAAAGCAAATGGCGCATCCCGTCACATTTACACCTTCGCAGATGGTAGTGTAGAGAATATTGCGCTGTACCAGGGTGGCCCGGATAAGACCACCGTTGTTGCAATGCCGAAAGGTGCTGAGGTACTCGATGTCCAAGTCACATTATCTGGAGCATCATCAACCGGTTGGTCTCAAGTTTCAACAGATACCTATGAGGAATGGATGGATGGTATATCTAGTCAAACCGATGCCAGAAGTGAAGATTTGACACTTGGTTTCGATTCAGGCGGTCTAGAATTTTCACCGCACGGTTTTGATGAAGAAGCATTCACAGGCTCTAATGCGTGGTTGGACAACGGAAGCTTTGCAATTCGACAGCCTCATACTTCAAATTCAACAGAATCGCGTTTTAGCAATCAAGTAACAATGACTAGTGCAAACTTCATGGCACAGGGACAAGGTGCAATTTTGAAGAATCACGATTGGATATTTATGTCGACATACACAGGTAGCCAATTTGACAAAGTTGTTACTCGAATGCATCCTAATAACGTATCACGTGACATAGTTGTCGACCTTCAAAGAGAGTCAGCATGTACTTTGCCGCAAGATCCTACCTCAACATATTACAAAGCATACGGATTCAAGGATTGGACAATCACAGATGATGAAATGCTATACGGAATCTTCACCACCTACAAATACAACTGGGGAAGTTCTAATCCTACGCAGTATTCACGCGTCATGGCAATAGATGTGTCTGATGATTGGGTTTGGAATTGTAAAGCATCCTACGACATTTCCCCGCAATATGGTGAATATAGCGGAATCTCATATGACAGAGATACTGAAAAAATCTGGGTTGCTCACTCTCAGCAAAGAAGAATAGTTTCCTATGATTTTGAAAGCAGTGGTCAATTCACAAGAGGCGAAGAGCAGTACTCATTCTCCTCAAGTTCATCCTCAGCAACTGAATGTGGCAAAACATCTAGTAATGTTCACGGTCTTGTTGTTCACGCAGGATTCTTCTACATGCGTTGCATGAAAGGTAGTTACTACCAAGACACAGACCAGCTAAGCGCCTGGGCTATCTCTGGCTCTTCATCCTCATTAGTCCCACAGTCGGGTACCAGAGACATATCCGCTAAAGGATTGGGGCTCTTCTACGATGGCGAGCGATTGATTACTGTCGACCAAGGTTACTCAACATGGAACTCTAAGACATTGTACTATCGAGAATTTGGTATGGGTATTTCCTACCCTACAACCCCGGCCCCGGGTACAACTACATGGATTGGTGAAACCATTGAGACCGAAGAAGACGTCTTGGCGGTTAATGTTCGAAATCATTGGTCTGCCCCGACTCAGGGTGACAGGGTGGATTACTGGGTTAGTGCGGATAATGGAACTCACTGGGAATCAGTTGATACAAATCAAACAATCCACTTTACTCATCCAGGTAATCAACTAGTATGGAAAATGCAGTTAATCGGCTCTTCAGCAGTATCATGGTGGGTATCTCTTGAATACGCAACATCATACCAAACGTCAGGTGATTGGACAAGCCAAAAGGTATCCACAGGAACAAATGTCGGTAAGGTTAGAGCTGTTTGGGTAGCAGATGAACCGGCTTCTTCCAGTATCAGTGTAATGGTCTCTAACGATAACGGAACCAGTTGGGAGTCGGCCCAGAATAACGCTGAAGTTTCTTTCTCGACTCAAGGTGCGGGTAACGAATTACTGTATTCGGTAATCCTCGGAACAACTGATGATACGATAACGCCAAAAATTGAATCATTCATCTTGTGGTATGAAGAAGGCTATCCTGATGCACCGCAACTTGATGTGGGTAACGATGGAGAGTGGGATTGGAAATCAATACTCTTCCTGAACGAAAGTTCGGTTGTAGCGTCGGATGACTCACCTGTTGGCAGTGTAGTGTCCGAGACTCCAAGTTTGGTAGATGCATTCAACGATCACATACCTGAGAACGGAGTAGGTACTGTCGATATTCCAATCGCTGTAAAGGCAAATACTCCGGGAAGGGTCAAACTTACCGATTTAGACATTGAATACCGATTAAATTCCAGAGTTTTGGACGCAAGCTTGGAAGGTAGCCTGTTAGCTCCGGACGGTGTTTATCGAAATCTTGTTGTTAGACTTGCTCACGGAGATTTGGTTGACCGTGTGACAGAAGCGACCATTGGTTTGAATAATTCATATGGACCAGACCCAGCATTCAAATGGATGCGTGGGGATTCCTGTTCGATTGTAGATGACGCGGGTGGAATTATCGAGTTCGACGTCGGGAATTGTACTTCGACTATGGATAACGATGGCGTAGTTTCAGTAAAGATGCCGCTGCTTGTGAATTGGACATGGGATGATGAAAGAAAGATGGAAGCCATCGTTTCGATGAGCGATGACCTCGGACCTCAGGTTAATGCATGGACAACTGATACACTAGCCTTGAATATTGAGAATGACATTCAACTCGATGGAATGAGAGTGTGGGAAGAAACAGGTAGAGAATTGTACTCAGGCGACTGGGTTAGAGGAGGGTTCAACCTCTCGATAAGCGGAGGAATTAATTTCGAAAATTCCGCATTTTCTCCTAGAGCCGGAGAGTTCACACTGAGAGTTCTAGGTCAAAATGTGACCTATGATGGCGACCCAATAGGTGAACCAATTGTACTTCATACAGAAGGAAATCCAGGGTTTGGCCAGTACAATATGACCTTTACATCACCAATTGAATCAAGCGCAGGCGGTATGGTGCTCTATGTTGAAGCAATAAATTTGGCCAACGGGTCGACTTATGTCAATCCAGGTTACAACACAATCAAACTTATTTTCGATGGAAATGCTCCTCTGGTATTATTTGCAAGTCCAATCATGTCTTCTGAGATGCACAAAGGACCTCCATCTCCTGGTGGTCAGGCCATAGAAGTAGTGATTCAGGATTCAGTCGATCCCCCCAATACGGTTGACCTTCATTATTGGATTGGGTGTGAGGCAGGGCAACACGAAAGATGTGATGACTCAAACTTCAATGGTTTGCCAGAGCCTATTGAATACCGCTCTAAGCAATTGACAACTCCTGAGATTTTGCCGGGTGGATTGAATGTATTCAATGGACTAATTGATGATTCTATGTTGGTTCATGGTGATAAGGTCGCATTCTATGTGACGGGTAAAGATGGCCAAGACAATGTGATTGCAATGGGAGGATCCCCTGTCTGTGATATGCAGCCAGAGGAGTTCTGTGGAGATAGGCCGGGAGAAGTTGAACCAGATTGGGACAATTCTCTGTCTTGGTACGTGATTAGAGAAGAATTCGAGCCAATAATGGATATTGATAATTCCACGATAATGGGGCACGATGACCTAGCTCCACTGCATCCAGGAATTTCGTACACTGCTACGTTTATGGTATCCGATATCAATGGCTGGTGGGATGTTGAGTATGTACAACTTGCTCTTGCAGGAGATTTCGATGATGATGAGACCTCGATATTTGCTCACATATCTCAAGATTCTATGGGAATGCCTCAGATGCATCTTGAGAGCGGAGGTACAGGTCTAGCAGTTTCAAACCTTTACTCCTCAATAATTTTAGATCCTGAAAATACATCCAGAATGATCGTCTCTATCAAATTCCAACTAACCTGGAATTTCCCAGAGGTGTGGGATACAAATGGTGAGGAGCACTTCATTCCAAAGGTATGGATTGAAGATAAGTCATGTGGTCTAGATGAAAACCTGCCGTGTAATATTCACAAAGCAGGTCTTGGAAATGACCTGTGGAGTCTAGATAACGACTTGAGGTTTGATACTCAACCTGGTCACATATTAGCGATTGAATTGCGTGACGGAACAAATCACTACAATCCAGAATTCGATGAAACCCTAATCGGTGCTGGTCAAGCACTGCGTTTTAGTGGTCGTGTATTATTCTCTGAAGACGAAACTCCTGCGCCAGCTGGGGCATTCACCATATCTCTTGGAGATTATGATAATGAATGGACAACCACTAGCAGGGAAGGAGGATATTTCAGTATCGATATGTTAGTGCCTGATGTTAGAAGCGGTCACCTAGATTTGCGTGCAAAACTAGTAGATTTGCCAGGATTAGCAGAAGATGAATCCGCATTCAAGCCAAGACTACGTTTAGCGATTGATTCGGAAAGGCCTTCGATACATGCAATACACTTGGGCGGTATAGCTCCGGGAGATGAGATTCCAATTTCACTTGCCAATAATTTACAGGTTATGCTTGAGACTAGAGATGACCAAGGTTTCTCTGTTGATGACCCGGCTGTTTTGCATTATCTAGTCAGAGCGGGAGAAGCAGAAATTAGTAGAGGTTCTTCACCACTACCTGATACTACTCCATTTGAAGATCAATTCTTCTGGACCGGTTACCTTGACCTCACTGATGGCGGGGCAACAATGTTACTGCCATCATATACAATCGATGTTTGGGTCACAGGCTCAGATGAATCTGGTAATCCGTATGATAGCCAAGATAACACCATAATGAACCCGCTTGCTTCATGGCCATTGGCTCTTACTGGACCAGACATAAGTTTGCGTGCTGCAGACACAATGTGGGAATGGTCAAATCCAACTCCAAGTCCTAATGAGGCGGTTACCCTAACCGTTGAAGCACGAAACAACGGAGCGGCAGGAACAGCAACATTTGTTCTGCAGCGTTTAGTTTCAGGAGATGATTGGGCGACTATCTCTTCTTCTACAGTTGAAATATCGAGTGGCAAAAAGGCCCAGGTGAGGTTGGATGCGACAGCAGATGGAGGCTCAGGAGATACTCTGGAACATCGAATATTATTGTTGGATTCTGGTGTAGAAAAGGAAAGAATTTCGATTTCACCATTACTAGTCAAGGAAGAAGTAGAACGTGATGGTACAGCACTGGCCAATCAAGTTGCAGAGTCTCAACTTTCTGTAATTATGTACTTGATAGCACTTGGTTCAATGTCTTATGCAGTTTGGACGATGGTTCAGATGCGAAGAATAAGGCGAGGTGAAGAAGTGGATGAGTCTGACCAAACTGCCGAAGTAATCGAAAATATGGATACAAAGACGGTTCCTGAGATTGAGGCTGTTGGTAGTGAACCAACAATCTCTAATTTACCTGCAGCATCCCAAGCGAGCCAAATTGGCGCACCTGCTCCACCATTACCACCTACTGGATTGCCAGAAGGATGGACAATGGAGCAATGGACTCACTACGGACACCAATATTTGCAAAATAGCAAGTGATAATTCGAGGGAACCACATGAGTGGCGCTGATTCAATGGTTACATTACAAGAGAGATTAGTCAATCTAATCAATCAATTGAACATGCCAATATTGGAAACAAGTTTGGTTATTTCAAGGTGGACAAATCGGCTGTTAATCCAACTGCAAGAACATACAGATAGCATTCCAGAAAATTTAGCATCGCCTTGGCCGCTCGATTCAGACCCAGTAGAGAGTTCGGCCAATTTTGAACTAGAAAAGGCACTTTCACTGGTTGATAGGGATCGTATGGATATATTGGATACACTGATTAGGGTAACTTTGGAAGAAGAACAAATGTTGGTAAGTGATGCTTTAGGAGTAATGAGGTCATGGGAGCACCTTGCAAGGAACCAACTTTCACAAGCAGCGGGTCCGGGGCAATTATTCAGCCCTACAGACATTCCTGATGATTTCTAGGTGATTTGATGAGAGTTAGTTTTGTTATTTTTGTGATATTGACAGCCGGATTATCGGGTTGTTTCGGCACTGATGAACTCTTCGAAGAAAAGAGGGGAATCCCTGGTGGATTGGCTTTGGCATGCCTCCAAGATGATAAATTTGAGAAGATGAGGATTCATTTCCTCTTTGAGAACGGATATGATCCAGTTGCAATGGAATTACTGAAAACCCGGTTAAATCAAGTCTGTGACAAACCGAATGGTATTCAGATCATTGCAAATGAAATCGACTTTGAGGAAGATAATACTTGGACTGCCAATGATGTAAGAGATGCAAGGTGGAAAAATGGCGATGACGCTATGGGTTCAGATACACTGAATTGGTATTTCTTATTCCCTAAAGGAACTTATACAGACGATTCAGTGCTAGGAGTAGCTGTAGATGCATCAACAGTTGCGGTGTTCAAAGACTCAATAGATGAGTCTGTCAACTTTCTTGGTAGACCATCTGCTGATGAAATTGAAAGGGCAGTTACCGTTCATGAAGCAGGACACTTACTCGGCCTAGTCAATTTGGTATACACCTCTCCGATAGACCATGAGGATCCAGACCACCCCGGTCATTCCAGTAACGATGATTCAGTAATGTATTGGGCTATAGAGAGTAGCAGTATTGGAAACATATTTTCTGGAAGTATTCCCGATGAGTTCGATGCTGATGATAAATCAGACTTAGAAGGGATGGCTAGCGGAGAGTTGAAGTGTACAGATCAACTTTGGTCGTGACTTCTAGCAACCATAACGCTAGCGTCTCTCCACGCATCAAAGACAGACCATACGTACAATAAAATCCACAAAATTAGGGTAAATGCAAGTGGTATCTGAAGCAAAAACCAATCAGCACCTCTTCGATGATTTCTATTGAAATGTTGTCCCAAGAACAGGAATGGAACTAAAGATAAAGCCACAGCAAAGACGGGACGGAAAGCACCCCAAATCCCTACGCCAGCAGTTATTTCATTCCAGAGTGTTTTTCCTAACGCAACCGAATCAATTTCCTTTTCTTCGACAGGAACGACTACTTCAATAGCCATTTCATCGTCTTGCATTGGTAGTGCCAAATTGATGTTACTTGTCAATGTGGCGACGCAAATGCTCATTGGAGTAAGGTTAGTGAGCCTAATCATGGCGAAGCCAATTCTTGTTACTGGCTTCGAGGCATTTGATGGACATGACACAAACATTTCTGAAATAATAGCAAAATCACTGCATGGAGAAGTAGTGCGTGGTCATGAAGTAACTTCTCTAATATTATCGGTTGATCTGAATGGGTCTAAACGTGTTGCTGAGATGCTAGATGAACAAGAATATGCTGCCATATTGCACATTGGTCTCGCAGCGAATGCCCAGAACCCGAGGATAGAAATTAGAGCAAGAGATATCCTTGATTTTCGCATACCCGATAATAGCGGAAGACAGGTTAGAGAATCAACAATTTCTGGGAAAGGTGATTTGTTTTCAACAATAGTTCCTGAAGATTGGGATATTGATACAATGATCGACTCTCCAATAATCAGTGACGATGCAGGTGAATATATTTGCAATGAAACTCTTTACAGGACTCTTTCCAAATTGAATGGAAAAACTCCCTGTTTTTTCCTTCACCTACCATTGAAGCAATCCAATGCCAAAGGCCTAGCTCTTCAATGCCTTGATAGGATGATTCGTCCTCCTTGTCTGGACGTTGGTGCTGGAGCGATAATACATGATGGCAAATTTCTCGCTGCAAGGCGCGCCAAAGGAGAAAAACACGCTGGATGGTGGGAATTTCCGGGTGGCAAATTTGAGTCCGGTGAAG
>WTIA01000116.1 GCA_011522915.1 Methanobacteriota archaeon | reverse complement strand
GAACATGTTAGAGCTTCAGCGGCAGCTGTCGAGACGTCGTAAACGGATAAATTTGCGACTTCAAGCCCGACGAGTTCACTAATCAGAGTCTGAAATTCCCACATCGCCTGAAGCATACCTTGGCTAACCTCTGGCTGGTATGGAGTATACGAAGTCAAAAATTCACCACGAGTTACAAGTTGGAAGACGCTGGAAGGGACGTAATTTCTGTTTAGTCCTGCGCCAAGGAAACTTACTCTGTCACCAAGAGCAACGTTCGCTCCAAGCAAACGACGAGCATCTGCAATTATCTCCTCTTCCGATTGTGGAGGTGGAAGAGGAAGTTCATCTGTCATTTTTACCGCTTCAGGAATATCAGCAAACAAGTCATCCAACGATGTCATTCCCATCGCTTCGAGCATCTCTTTTTCGCGGCCGAGGTTAGGTAATTGGTCAACCATGTGGGAGCCTCCTGTTTGTCGCTAGCGCGGAACCAAAATGAATGTTGGTCTGAAACCAAACGCTGCCAAGAAGTAAGATTTCACATGGAAACGAGGTACTGAGTGCCTTTTGTTCTTGACAATGAACGTGATTGTTCTATTACATAACAAACCGCAGAATTTGATTAAATTTCCAATCCTAATCCTGTACCTTTTTTAATACAGAAATTTGGATAACCAAAATTGTGCTATTTAAACGCGATAAAAACTAACCCAGCTGTGTGGCCAATAATTCAGGATTTGAATTCCTAATCTTGCCATTTTGTCCAAGTTCCGTCGACATTTTGGTACCAGTGTTCACCAGTATTTGCTCGGAACCAATTCGTTCCAGATTCGTCAGGGTCGATGTAGTCACCAGGAGGCAAATCTTCCCATGACCCAACGGTATTGTCATCACTAGACTGGCTTCCGGTTTCTGATACATCAGCTGAAAGTGGCAGTGGTGCAGGAGCATCAGGGGCTGGTAAATCAGTCAATGGTTTTGGATCACTACGCTTCTTCTTTGGCTCTGGCTTTTTCTTCATCAGAACTGCGATTACTCCCGCAAGTGCTAGCACCACAACTCCTCCAATTATGCCCAAGATGGTTACCGTGTCTAGGCCGGAATCATCGCTCGAAGAAGCAGAATCGTCTGTTAGGCTCTTGCCGCCATCGCTTGGTTCATCCAACAAACATCCCGGATAATTGATGTCATCGTCAAATCTACCGTCTGGAGAAACAAGAGGACACATGTCTGCTGAAGTAGCGTTTTCTATGAAGACGCCCGGCCAATTGTCCTTACGGGTATCGTTCCATAGAGGGTTACCCCAGTTGTCACCAAATCCGTCCTTATCAGTGTCGAACCACTGTGTTGGGTCTAATGTGAACATATCTGGGCCGTATCCTAAAGAATCCCACTTATCTTCAGCCCAGAATGCATCTGGGTCGGAATATCCATCTCCATCGAGGTCAGGACAGCCGTACCTATCAATGGTTGAAGTGCCGGCTTTATCTGTGCAGTAATCGACATTGACTCCTTCGAAATTATCTCCGTAGCCATCACTGTCTGCATCTGCCCATTGGGTTGGTTCATCAACGAAAGCATCAGCTCCTTGGGCTACACTCCACGCCAATTCGGGATCTGAGTATCCATCGCCATCCGAGTCTATGCACCCAACTCTGTCCCTGCTGGAGTTTCCAAAGAAGAATGGACAGTCGTCCGCATTATCGCCAAGTGGGTTGTCACCATAACCATCTCCATCTCCATCACTCCACTGGGTTTCATCTTGTAAGAAATCATCAACGATGTCAGCCCAGCCATCTGAATCGAAGTCGGGACATCCTTTAGCACCACCTTGAGTTGCTGTTCCTTCTTGGAGAGGGCAGAAATCGATAGCATCGGAGAACCCATCGTTGTCGTCGTCATTGTCTTCTCTATCATCTAGGCAACCATCGGCGTCATTGTCGTTTGTGGTATTCTTTGTCCAGTTTGTGATTCCATTCTTACACAAATCAACTTCATTGATTATTCCATCATTGTCGTTATCATTGTCTTCGTTGTCATTACGACATCCATCACCGTCTCTGTCGTTGTTTTGGGACGAGGTCCATTCTGTTTCACCACGAGGGCACTCATCGAATTCGTCAAAAATCCCATCGTTATCGTCATCTTGGTCTTCATTGGAATTCTCGTCTTCGCAACCATCTCCATCTTTGTCGGTTTGGAATTCCGAGGTCCAATTCGTCGCACCTTGTTCGCAGTCATCGCTGATGTCGCTTATTCCATCTCCATCATCATCGTCATCGCAAACGTCACCAAGACCATCATTCTCATAGTCTTCTTGTAAAGGATTGACTAGATACTGACAATTGTCGTTGACATCAAGTATGCTGTCTCCATCGTCATCGTCATCTTCATCGATATCTCGACAGCCGTCATTGTCTAAATCTGAACTGGAATCAACTTCCCAATCAAGAGCTCCCCTTGGACAGTTGTCGTTTTCGTCTAGAATGCCGTCATTGTCATCATCCAAGTCATCTTCGATATCATTACAACCATCGCCATCGTGGTCAAGAGATGTGTTAGATTGATTCCAATTCATGAAACCATATTGGCAATCATCTAGGAAATCGTGCATGCCATCATTATCATCATCATTGTCGCATGCATCTCCACTCCTATCTGAATCGTAGTTACTTTGGTTGGCGTTGGGAACGTTTAGACAATTGTCAACGTAATCTCTAATTCCATCACCGTCTTTGTCATGTTGGAATTTCCAAACAAATATGTCTGAATCGCTTGCTGTTTTTGGAATGTCGCCAAACCAAACAGTTCCGCTAAAATCTCCTCCAGAAATTATCGTTCCATCGCTCAATGTGAGCAGTGCACCAACAGTGTCATTTCCTGCACCACCAATACTCATTGCCCATTGGAAATCCGAATCGTTATCCAATTGTGCCATGAATCCATCAAAGTAACCCGTTGAGGTGTTTTTTGCTAGATTTGTGTTATCAAAGGTCATGTTCAGTAAATGTCTTCCTCCAAATTGCACTTGTCCCTTTAGGTTAACTGATAGGGACTGAAGTCTATCATCGGAGTTGCTTCCTGCTGAGTAAGTCCACAACTGTGAACCATTTCCAGCATACCTTACGACTAGCACATCCCAATCACCCCATCCACCATTTACAGTTCCATCCTGTTCTACGTATGATAGGAAGTAATTTCCTCCAACAACAATTCCTCCTTCAGGATGTATGACTATATTGTTAAAATAAACTCCACAGTTTTGGCCGAAGTTACATGGAGTACTACCCGTACTCTTGCCCCAGATGAAATTACCATCTTCAGAATATTTGACTACAAATCCAGCCCATGTTCCTGCAGGGGCTGAAGTGAAAGATCCTCCCCACTGCTCGCTGCCTGTGTTGTAACCGGCTACATAAACTGAATTTGAAGATGGTTCGTGAACTAGTTGAAACGGTTCAGACAATCCACTCCCGCTGGAATCTTTTGCCCAATCCCAGCGTTCTTCGCTCATGTTGTAATATGCGAGGTAGAATTTACGATTTCCTGATTGTTGGTAGTCGATCAACTGTGTTGCGTCAAATTCGCTTTGATTCTGATAAAATCCTGTGACATACAAGTTATCATAGTTATCTGCGACTATATCCCAACCAACGTCTATGTCAAACCCACCAAACTTCATTGCCCAATCAAACTGGCCAGTATCGTTTACTCTGGCGATCCAACCATCCCAACCTGTTGTTGTGATGACAGTGCCACCAAAATCTACTGACCCTCTGAAGTAACCTGTTCCGTATACATTGTCGTTTGAATCTACAGTTACACCTCTACATTCATCATAGTAACTTGCTGTTCCTGTTGATACAGCCCAAAGCCATGTCCCGTCCTTAGATAATTTTGCAATCAGAATATCTCCTTCTCCGAGAGTGTTTACTGTGATGCTGCCAAACTGAGAGACTTGATAAATCGAGCCACAAACAATTATGTTTCCTTGAGAGTCAAAGACCATCTCGTAAATTTCGTCAATCTCATTGGAACCACCTGTTGCAGACCAATTTGTATTAGTGGACCGACCCATTCCAACCGAATTCAGTGCCTCGATTTGACCCAAGGTAAGTTCAGAATCATCGATAAGTCTAGAATTCTCAGATACCTCTTCAATGACATTTGGCACCTCTGCAACATTTGCTAAAGGCGATGCCAAAGAGAGTAGGAAACAAGCAAGAATCCCAAAGGCAAGTAATCGGCGCATGTTGCTCCGTAACATGTGTTCCTCATCAAGTCAACGCTTTCGTGTTGACTCAAATAAATGGAGGCCGAGTGATAACTGCCCGGACTTTTTTGCGCACAGATGCGACAATCATTACCTCATCACCAGGCTCGCAATTTGCGATATAACCCATCCCAATTCCGGTTCTATCCAACGATGGTGCAGGAGCGCCGCTGGTCAGAGTTCCGATGTGATTTCCGTGCAAATCCTCTATTGACTTTCCACCCCTTGGTAGTGGACCTTTTTCCAACTGCTTTACTCCCCAAAGTCTTGCGTCTGTATCCGAATGTGAGGTTACACGCTGCTTTCCAACGAAATCATGGTCAATATCAAGTCCAAATGGCACATTAGTCTCCCAAGAATCTCTGTGTAATAATTCGTTATCATCTAATTCAGGGGACGCAAAATCAACCCCTGATAACAGGAAACCTTTCTCCAAACGAAGGGTATCTCTTGCTCCAAGTCCGACTGGAGTAGCACCTGATTCAACAAGACTCCTCCAAAGTTTTCCTGCGTGTTCATTTGGGATGAAGATTTCATATCCAGCTTCACCTGTGTAGCCAGTGCCTTGAATCCAGCCTGTTACACCCAAGGGGTTTTCTTTAATCTGCGACCACCTGAATCGACCAACATGATTCTGTTGGCCAAGAGAATTTTCACAAAATTCTCTAGCTTTAGGTCCTTGTAAAGCGATGATACTTGTTTCGGGAGAAAGATCTTCAATTTTTATTGAGCCATCGCTTGGCAAAAGGGAGTTGAACCATTTCCACATTACGGGAATCATACTAGCATTCGGTACCCCAAGAACTTCTTCTTCCGAAACAACTGCAAAAATCATATCATCGATCAGATATCCATTGTGATCCAAAAAGTGAGTGTATGCGCATCGACCTGGTTCTATTGCAGTGCATTTTTGTGTTGCAATTGATTCCAGCCAATTTCTAACATCTTTACCCTTGAATTTGAAGGAACCCATGTGTGAAACATCGAAGAGCCCTGCATTTGAGCGGCAGGCTAGATGTTCTTCAGTGATGTTTGTGTACCAAATCGGTAATTCAAAACCATGGAAATCAACAATGTTTGCGTTTAATGCAACATGCTCTTCATAGAGAGCTGTGCGAACAGGTTCACCAGAGGCCATGTCACCACGTAAAGTAATCAAGCATTAAATCATCACTGAATTATGTATTCAGTCATTTTCTTAAAATCGACCAATTTTTCCTACCCAGGCCTTCAAGCGCTACACCTGTCAACAAGCCCCAAACAATTTCAGATTCTATTTTCAAAACAAATAATGCAGCCATGAAAATTAATGAAATAATCCAGTGGTGTATCCAAACTTTGTTATTTCTTACGTGAAACTTGAAATTTTCAGTCACCCATCTAGTAATCGCAAAGCCCGTGATGATGCAAATAGAGTAAATCGCAAACTCCATCATATCGCTCAGATATTGATACTATTTCGATTTTCAGTAAGCAACAGGGACCGGGTCTAACATTCGCCAAAGATACCAAGCTGCGGCTGTCCTGTAAGGTCGCCACTTTTCTGCTATCGAAAGAACATCTTCTTTTGTCTCTGCCTCTGGATGCAAAATTTTCACTGCTTTGACTAAACCAATATCCCCGATACTAAAGACATCAGGGCGGAGAAGGCCGAATATCATGAGCATCTCAGAAGTCCATGGCCCGATTCCTCTAAAAGTGATGAAATGCTTGTGTATTTCTTCGTCAGACATTTCAGAAAAATTTCGATTTAAAAATTCATCTGGATTATTTGCTACACCTAGGATGTAACTGGTCTTTGATTTAGTCAACCCACATGCTGCAATTTCTTCGGCAGAATATGAAGAAATTTTTTGCGGAGCGATTTCTCCGACTTTTTCTTTCAGCCTATTCCAAATTGCATCAGCTGCGATTACAGAGATCTGTTGACCAACAATTGAATTCACAAATGTTGCGAACAAATCACCTTTGCCCGAAAGAAATCCATCAGGATGTTTCTCAACCACCGATGCTAGTGATTCATCTTGTAGAAGAAATTCTCTTGCAGCATCCCACCAATCGGGTTTTCCAACAGGCATCACTTCGAGCCCTCCAGTAGCCTAGTTGGAGAATGGAATTCCTCTAACAATGTCGTCACCAATTTTCGTAATCTCATCTACTAATTCATCTATTGTTTCTTTACTTACCGAAGGGTTAGCAATGACTGGGCGCAAGATTGTATTCTCTCCAATGTTTGATTGTGAGATCATAAAATTACCAGATTTCACAAGTCTGTCCCGTAGAGTTGAATTCACTTCATTGTGATCAATGGATTCTGCAGTGAATCTGATACAAACATTTGACCATTCTCTATTAGACATCATCTCGAGATTCGGATGACGCTCTACTTTCATTTGCAAGTAATTTGCCAAGTCAACGTAATTTTCAACAAGTCTAGCCCAGCCTGCATCTCCTTTTTCCCGCCATGCCAAAAAGAGTTTCAAGGCATCATTTCTTCTTCCACATTGGAGGCTGGTTCTACCTAAATCTACATCTTCAGCATCTCCCAAAAACAGGTAATGTGCAACATTGCCATGCGAGCATATCTTACGAAGAATCTCAGGCTTTTTGATTAGAAATGCTGAGCATACTAATGGAAGACCCATCATTTTGTGAGAATCCCAACATACAGAGTCTGCAAGTTCGACACCATCCATCAGTCTGCGATGTTTAGCACTGAACAAACAAGAGCCTCCCCAAGCAGCATCAACATGAAGCCATATTTTTTGATCTGCGCATATTTCTGCAATTTCTTTCAATGGGTCGAAGGCTCCTCTAACAGTAGTACCTGATGTAGCTACCACGCAAAATGGAGTTTGCCCGTTGATTCGAGTTCTTTCGATTTCTTCTTGTAACTTGTCAGGCCTTAATTTACCATCGGAATCGCATTTGACTTTTATCACATTATCGAATCCTATACCCAAAACATTAGCAGCCATTAGAACAGAATAATGCGACTCTTCTGACACATAACACACTAGATTCTCACCATCGAATCCACGTTGTTGACCTAGTGGGTCAATTACATACCTAGCACACATCATTCCAATCATGTTACCATTCGAACCACCTGTGGTCAGTGTACCGTTGCCATCAGGGAAACCAACCATTTCGCATTTCCTTTGAATTAATGACTGTTCGATTAAGGTAGCCATAGGAGATAACTCATAGGTGTACATTGAGTTGTTTGTCAATGTAGCAATGACCTCTCCAGCAAACGCCGAGATGTTCATTCCACCCCAAAGTGGATTCATAAAACCAGGCTGATTTGTTTTTACACTATACTTTAGGAATTGATCTATGTCGTCCAGTGCATTTTCTAGACCTAAACCCTCTAATGGCAGAGATAAATCGGTAATTTTTCTCAAACTTGACTGTGGGATAAATTGTGTAACATCATCAGAATCATGCAAATAATTGCGAATCCTTGAAACTACTTCATCAAGGAACGCATTAACCTCAGAATCGATTGAAATCCCCTAAGACTGCCGAGTTGAAGGCGGGTTTAGAACCCTGCGATGAAAAGTTCTTGATAATACGAACAAAATAATTGCAAAATATATTGTTATTACTTATTAGCACGTCATAAATTCAAATTGCATAAACTACAATTTGAAATGAATATAATAACCTAAAATCATTCATTAGTGGTCGTGATTTTGGTCTAAACTATATGATTTAGATTTGATATAATCAAAACCTCGATCTTTGTTCAATTCGCTCAGAATTCGTAAATTCGTAGCATTTGCAGTACCCCTTTTGCAAAATGCAATAAAATTTGAATTATCGATTCCCTCTGCAAAAACAATGCACTCTGCATTTTTAATTAGGAATGTTGAATAACTAAGCCTCATAGTAGGTTGCATGCTGGGAAGAGATGGTTCTGCGTGGCTCGAACGACTGCACATGCAACTCGCTAGGAATTTGAAATCTGCAAATTGGTCACAGGCCGAAATTGCCGACATTTTGGGCTCAACACAGTCGACAATTTCTAGAATGGCACACAGAAATTTGCCTGAACTTGCAGGAACCTCGGACGAATCAACAATTGATGGTTGGGCTCATGAAATTTCCATGGCTCTCAGACAATTAGGGCCAAGCGCAAAACCGAGTAGAACCAGATTTGTAATGGAGGTTGCTTTTGCTCCGGGCCAAGTACTACGATTCGACAAGTCACTAACTGGAACTGACCTCGACTCAGACCAGGAACAAACATCCCTGCTGAAAAGACTGGAGTGGGCTGTTTCAAGAATCGACGTCAACCGACTTAGCGAGGTTATGCCTGCTGTTGGGATGAACATAGCATGCTGCCTTGATTCTTCTCGCTCCAAAGCAGAGGTAGCTGCTTTCCCAGGAAAGATCACAATTGTTGAGGGAAAAATTAGACATCATGAAACTCCAAAATTTGGCGTATCAAATCACCTAGCCAATATGCTAATCGACGCCAGAGTACATGATAGCGGAAAAACTGCCATTCTGAATATCTCTCCGGGGAATGATAATGAGAAAATTGAGGCTATTTGTGAAGATCTCGACCTGAATCTAACATTCGCCCCAAAGGGAGAACTGGTACCGCACCAAGGGATAGATGTGATTTTAGATGAAGGAGCATTTGGTTGGGAGCCGGCACTCTACATTTTAGCCCACAATCCTCTAGAACTCGTAGATAGAATGCACAGGATTGTTTCAATGCTTTGAGGTGATTGAATTATGAAATCTGCATTAGTATCGATTTTTATTTTCTCAATGATGGTGTCCGGTTGTATTAGCGAATCGATTGAAGAGAAATTAAGTAATGGGAATATGATATCGCCAGACGATTATGTATGGGAAGACGATGGCGAATTAGTCATCGTAACATACGACGTTACTGGATTAACTGACGAACTTCTGTCAGAATTTGAAAATCAGTCTGGTTACAAAGTCAATTTGATGAAACTAGAGGATGCAGGTTCTATTCTTAGCCATCTTTTGCAGCACAAAAATGTACAAATCGCAGACATCGCATTAGGCCTAGATAACACATATCTACAGACCGCTATTGAAAATCAGGTTCTGTGGGAACATTTTGCAAATATCTCCGGATTGTATGAAAATGTTCTGGGACCATATTCCGGACCTCTAGCTACACCATTTGACCATGGATACATTTGCTTGAATTATGACACCCAAATTGTCGACGGTGAAAATTTGACAGTTCCAACAAATCTTTGGGAACTTACTGAGGATGAATGGAAAGGTAAGATTGCGATACCCTCGCCAGAAACCAGTAGCCCGGGTCGGGCATTTATGACTGCAACGATTGATTATTTTGCAAATGATGGAGATAATCAAACAGATTGGAGAGATTGGTGGACCTCAATTTCACAAAATGATGCGATTATTACTACAGGGTGGTCTGAAGCATACGAGACTCACTATACTGGAGGATACGGAGAGTATACCGAAGGATATGTAGGAGATGCACACATCGTTGTTTCATACTGTCACTCTCCTGGAGTGGAGGCGTGGTATAGTGGCAATTGGACTAAATCCGCTGCTCTTGATTTGCCAAGGGCTTCTTTCCACCAAATAGAGTATGTTAGCGCAGTAGAGGGAGGAAACTTAGGGGCTGCATCCGCATTTATTGAGTATCTACTTTCTGAAGATGTGAACCAAAAAATGCCTACCGAGAATTTCATGTATTCTGTTTTAGATGGAAGTGACCTACCCGAGGATGATGGATATCGTTATCATTCCACCATTCCATCACAAGTAGCAGAAATTACCCCCGAAGAAATTTCTGCAAATATGGAAATGTGGTTAGAGGAATGGAATAAGGCGATGGTTGCTGTATAATATGCATAACAAGTACCTCGGGACTGCATCAGTTTGTGTTTTTCTAACTCTAATCTTGGCACCCCTTTGGCTAGCATTTGACAGACTAGTTTGGGTGGCTGGATTCGATATATTTTCGTGGATTAATTCCCTCGATGAGAATTATATATCGCAGGGAGTTTTGGAATTCACAGTATTACAGGCATTGCTTTCGTCACTTGTCACACTTGCTATCGGCATACCAGTTGCTTGGCAGCTAGGCAGATATGAATGGCCTTTTCAATCTTTAATCCGGTCTATCCTAACGATGCCATTTGTAATGCCATCTATCGTTGCAGCGATGGGCTTCATGCATATTGTAGGAAATGAAGGTTTGAACATCCGCACTAACGCAAATACTTGGTTTGCAACATTAATCATAGCTCATGCGTGGTTCAATATTTCCCTAGTAATTCGTTTTTGTGAACCAGTGCTATCCACGTTGGACCCAAAAATGGAAGAGCAGATGCGGCTATTGCCTGCTGGTAAGTCCAAGTTAGGTAGATTACGCAATCTTTGGCTTCCTTTGATGATCCCTTCAATTGCGGCTGCGGCGTGTATGACATTCGTCTTTTCATTTACCTCATTTGCTTTGGTCAGATGGATAACTCTAGGCGAGAACACACTGGAAAGTATGATGGCTGGTGTAGGTTCATCTGCTGGTATAAGTGGATATATGGTGTCAAAAAATGAAGTAATTCTTGGTTCTTCGTTAATTCAATTTACAATTTTATTATTCTCGCTTTGGTTAATGTCTTGGCTTCAAATGAAAAGGCAGACCCTATTGCCAACAACCTCCGAGACAGTTGCAAAAAGTAAGAACGTTCTTGGTTGGTCGGTGATTTTACCTGCAATTTGCTTTGCAATTCTTCCTTTATTGACGATAATGATTGCTTCATTTAGAATCAACGAAGTTGACGCAAGTGGTTCAAATCAATACTGGAGCTTAGCGGGATGGGAATACGCCTTCTCAACAACTAATTCGCTACCTTCTGCATGGGATGCACTACAAAATTCGGTAGGTTATGCCCTCATCACATTGTTGATCGCTTTACCCTTGGGTTACATTCTTGCTCAAACCATTAGAGATTTGGAAAAGGAGAGACCAAAATTAGCCAGAGTAGTGGATTTGCTAACCATGCTACCATTCGCTGTGTCTAGCGTAATGATTGGCTTAGGAGTAATGTTGGGCATGATTAGAATTGATGCTGAATTCTTTTATTCAATTTGGTTTACACCAATTCTCGCTCATGTAATGATTACCACCCCTTTTGTCGTGAGAATAATTCTTCCAGCATTGAGATCGCTCGAACCAAAATATGAAGAATGTGCTCGCACACTTGGCCTAACCAATATTCAAAGATTTTTCATCATAGAAATTCCGCTTCTAAGGGGTTCAATATTGGTTGCAGCGATTTTCATAATGGCTATGTCCATGGGAGAATTTGGTGCGTCTTGGGTGATAACTAGAAATTCTGATTGGACCACATTACCGATTATTATTGATTCAATTCGTTCTATCCCCTACAATAATCCTCTAACCACGCCAGCAGCAAACGCTGTTTCTACGGTACTCATGCTAATTGCATTAGTTTTGTTTGTTTCCACTGAGAAATTTAGACCAACTAGAGATGGAGGGATGTTCTAATGTTTAGTTGCGTGGGGCTGAGTAAATCATTTGATAAAACGCTCTTTGATGATTTTAATCTTGAACTAGAACCAGGAGAGATTGTAGCCATAACCGGACCAAGTGGATGTGGAAAAACAACTCTACTAAGATGCATTTCTGGCTTGGAGAATCTCGATAAGGGGGAGATATTATTTTCCGGACATAACATAACCAACTTACCAGCTGAAGAGCGAAAAATCGGCCTGATTTTCCAAAAACCCGTATTATATCCTCATTTGAATGTTGGAAAAAATCTCAAACTCGCATCAAAAAATGCTGATATTTCTGTGGCTCTTGACGAAGTAAATCTTTCAGGGTTTGAGAAGAGAAGTGTCCATACACTATCTGGCGGAGAGGGACAAAGAGTTGCTCTTGCTAGGGCATTACTCGCTGAACCATCGGTGTTATTATTGGATGAACCATTCAGTTCTCTCGATGAAGAGTTGTCAAAGAAATTGGTTATAGATGTACGTAACTTATTGAAGAAAAGAAACTGTCCAGCAATACTAGTAACACACAACAATATTATCGCCAAAGATTTTGCAGACATAATAATTTCATTGAATTAACCATTAGTCTAATATGCTTCTATGTTCATATTATAGTATGAACATTCATGATTGGCTTACCAATAGAAGTATTACCATACATTAGAGGAATGCAATTAGCTTTGGTTGGCTATAGTGGTTACACCAAAGGGTCAAGAGTAAAAGTTGACAAAATGGTTAGATTAGAGATAACACGCTCTGTAGGGCGTGTAAGGAACCATATGTCCAATATAATGACAAATCAATTCAAAATTGGAAATATCAAAATTGCCAAAATCGCAAAACAGTGCATTGAACAATGTGACTACCTAATCGAAGACGTAAATAAAGCGGTAACAGGCATGGACCATGCTTTCTTATCGGGCCAAAGATCCGCTTCCAATCGTGACCTCAAGAGGCTAATCAAACACGACCATGATGTGATTAACATGGTTACTAAAGCAGTAAATTTGGCTAACGCTGCAGAACAATCAATTGCAAATTCAGGGGAGAATTCAACGCGACTGATTCTACTAACTTCTCAATTAGTAACGAGTTGCAAGGGTTTCTTTAGTGCAAGAGCAAACCTACTTGCAGGACTAAATCAGAGGAAATAAAGGAAGTGGAAAAATGAATTACAGATGGAGAGATGACCCCGAAATTGTTGCAAGATTAGTGAATATGGAAAAAATCCAGACTATCAAGAAACAACAGGTTCTGATGAAACCTAATGAGGCATGTGCTTTAATTGTAGACGGAAGAATTGGGGATATTCTAACTGAAACTATACTGAAAAATATGGCTGGGGGTTTTACTAGATGGCTTGGTGATAAACTAAAAATCACAGCAAAAGATAGGAGAATTATTTTTGCTATGACAAGTCCAATGGATTACTGGATTCCAGTGAGTGGACAAATCGCTAACGGCGAGATGATTACAGGTTATGTCAATCTGAGAATGAAAATCGAGCTTGAAGACATTCCTAAATTGTTGAATTATTTTGCAAATAATTCTCCCGTTTTGACTCGAGAAAGCGTGGTAAAAATAATTCAAAATGAGTTGAACACAAGAGTGGTCATACCATCACTTGCAGAGTGCAACACCGCGCAAGACATCAGGAGTTCCCATTT
>WTIA01000051.1 GCA_011522915.1 Methanobacteriota archaeon | reverse complement strand
TCAAAGGACACCTTCAAAGAGGAGAGGCCGGTCGCGGGGATGAGCGTGAAGGATATGGCTGACCTTACAGTAGACTACAAATGTGCAAATTGTGGCGCTATTCAGAGTTTTACCCGTGACCGTGAAGGAAAGTGGCAACCAGCAATGACATGCAAGGCATGCGGCTCTCGCATCTTCATTAAGTTGCGAAGAACAGGACACAAAATCCTAGACGCAGAGTGATTCTTTACAACCGAGGGGTTGAAAGACCCATTCGCTTACATTCTTGTTGATGGCATCTTGGCTTGAGACATACGCGCCGCGTCGCTTCGACGAATTGGCGATGAATGAATCAATCAGGACCAATTTAGAGAGGGTTTCAGTTCAAGCAAACCCTCCACATTTGATTCTAGCCGGCCCAGCAGGTGTTGGCAAAACAGCAGCGTGGCGGCTCATTGCTCGCCAAATTCTCGGCCCATCCTGGCAATCAACAACGCACGTCCTTCAAGCAAGAGACCTTGCGAAGAGCGCTGGTGCAATGAAGAAATTTGAGGAATTTTTACGCCCCGAAGGAACAAGCTCCAGTGATACTTTGGCTGGAAGGTCTTCTTTGGATTCCTTCGATTCTAATCTAACGGTTGCAGTTGCAGGAGACACACCTCCTGCAGGAAAAGAAAATCGAGAAATGAGAGAAGACGGCGAGCACTACGTTTCACGTCTGATAATAATAGAAGATGCAGACCACTTGGGGCCAACAAGGCAGCCGTATCTGCGACGAATGATGGAATCAACCTCCTCTACCTCGCGCTTTATTTTCACAGCACGTTCTCCTTCAAGATTGATCGATGCTTTGCGCTCTAGATCTAAGCAAATCAGAATTTCTGCAACTCCAAATAAAATAATCACAAGCAGGCTAGAAAAAGTTTCAGAGCGTGAAAAATTAGAGCCCGTAAGAGGGATTCTTGGCGATATTTCTCACGTAGCAAACGGCAATTTGCGCAGAGCGGTATTCTTACTAGAATTATTGGCGCGTAGCAAAAAATTAGGCGATAGGAAAAATCTGCAAAAAGTTGTTGCCGCCACTACATTAGTTGGAGTTCAACAGGTACTAGAAGAGGCACTACGAGGACGCGTGCACGATTTCCGTTGGGAGAAAAAAGGCGGCCGCAATAGCCGTGTCTTGAAAGGCGCACTAGGAGCGCTTGACCAACTTATGAACGAACACGCCTTAGAGGCCGAAGACGTAGTAATGCACATGCATAGGCTGCTTACAACCGGCCGTTTGTTATTGGAAGAATCAATGCTTTGCGAATTACTCGAGGCACTGGCTGAATGCGATGTGAGACTACAGACTTCGATGCACGGCAGAGTTCAACTCGAGGAGTTCTTACACCGCGTCAAAGAGATAGCATCTGCACAAACGGTTTGATGGCGGACACGGCAGGATTCGAACCCGCGATCTGTGGCTTAGGAGGCCACCGCCTTATCCAGCTGGGCCACGTGTCCATGCCAAGCGGCGCGGAACCCTTTGAACAACCTATCGCTGTCATTTCTGTCCAAAAATGACATACCATTGAGGCTACTAGCCCTTCTCATGTCAGAGGAGCCGCCTAGCCAAAAGGTGGTTCCCGGGAAGGAATCTACTCTTCCCAACCCATACAGCAAACATTTCGATAGAAGTGAAGATTCAACCTCTCTTTCAGTATTGGACTATAACTCATCGGAAAAAAACAGACTGAAGTTTGGCAAACTAGCATCAAATCCCATTCTGCTGATGACCAGACGAGTTGTTGGACTGTTAATGGCAATAACTGCATTAGCAGGCGTAGTAGCCCCATTCCACCCCCTTGCAAGGCCTACATTGATGATTTTACTTTGGATACCGCTACTTGTAATCTCGATAGGTCCTGCTTTTTATGCAGGAGAGAAGGCGATGACTGCGTTCGTATTACGCTCCTCATTATGGAAGCAAGAAGCCATTGAAGAAGGAGTGAGAAGAGACATATCCGCCGAGCCAGGAATGGACCGAATCAAAGCGGGCCTCAACGATATTCGACTTCACAACGCTACCGCTACAATTCTTGCCTTCATTTCGATATTCTTGCTAATAATAGCAGCCGGTCTTGAACCGAACGGATTGGCTTACAATCTGGTACTATTGATTACACTAACCAGTAGTCTAGCCCTTTCGTTCCATGCGATATTTACCACGGATTCGATGAAACAATTAGGAGATGAGTTGCCGTATTTAGTACTGCACTCACCAACCCACCATCCCATGAAATTGGATACTATTTTGGGAGACCTGGTTTATGCTCACTTAGACCCAGACCACTCCTTATTGTGGAATTTATGGGAGAGTAAACTACCAAAACACCTACTGAAAGGAGTCGACAAAAAACAAGCAAGAGAGCGACTACTATACCTGCTCCATTTGAATAACCGAGGAGATTTGAACGATGAGGAAACGATGAGTGAATTGAAAGAATTCATCAAACCGATGTCGATAGAAAAACTCCTATTCGATGAAAACGCTCCTTTCAACTGGGTTAAATTGCAACGATTAATTCAGCATGCCAGAGCTTGGCAAATCGAAGTTTTCGATTTACTCGACAGACTACAAAACGATTTGTTAGCAGGAGCAGCATCGATTACGAAACATAAGTGGCGCATGGATATCGCACTAGCGGACCATTGCAGTAATCACACTGGTCACCTTTTCATTGCTCTAAATAATCAGACTAAGGAAGACAGGCATCTCAAGGTGGAAGTTATCGTGCCAGGAGGTATGCCTGAAACACAAGTGCACAGATTCGAACTAATATCCTGTCCCGGGCCAATCGGTTCAGTAAGCATCACAGATCCGCTGGTTGAAGATGCGCTGGATTGGATGCCAAAGTATCTTGAAAAGGGAATTATCTTGTGGATTGGTGTTGCTTGGAATGAGAATGTCAAAGGTCGAAGAAACGTACAGGTAATACTGCGAGATGATGAAGAAAATATCTTGGATTCAAGAATAATTAGAACCGACGTACTGGTAGGCGAAAGTGCACACTCAAAGAAGCGTATGAAACGCATGCTCAAAGCCAGAGCAAGGGGAGAATCGCCCCTTCCTTCAATTGAAAGCTCGACCACATCTTCGTGAGAATTTAGGCGCGTTGCTTATGACATGCCCACTCTTCGCCTAGATTACCGGAGGTGGAGTACGTGGAAGCATGGGACATCATCGTAATCGGAGACGGACCCGCAGCACTGAGGGCTTCAGCAATAGCCGCTAAATCAGGGGCATCAACTCTAATGATGTCCTCTGATAGTCTAGGCGTCGGCAACGACTCAGCAATTGATGGCATAGCGGCGCCATTGAAAGAGAGTACAACAAAATCTCACAGGGACGATACAATTCGAGCCGGAGCATACCTCTGCGACCAGGACATAGTATCTCTAAGAGTGTCCCAAGCAACTCGCCAGATAGATTTGTTAGAGCGTTGGGGAGTCATATTCCGCAGAGATGCAGATGGAATCCCACTTGTTCGAAAGGCTTCTGGCCACACCTTGCCCAGACTTGCAGGTGCAGGGGACTCGATGATTAGAGAAACCCAGCAAGTACTAGAAGAACAATGTATGAAACACGGAGTTGTTAGAAGAGGCGACCAAATACCGATGGAATTAGTTCATACCAATCAACAGATTCACGGCCTTGTCGCTCTAGATATGACAACAGGAACTCTCAACGCCCTACAAACGAAGTGCCTAATCATCGCTGATGGAGGATACGAAGGCGCATGGACCGGTACAAAAATCGGTTTGGGTCTAGACCTTGCTATGAAGGCAGGCTTAGCGGCAAGAGATCTAGAATTCGTAGCATGGGCCCCGCTATCTGTCAGTGGAACAAATGTCGTATTACCAATTGGATTACTCGCAGATGGAGCAACTCTGCACCACTCTAACGGTTCACCACTAGACGCAGAATTGACTGCAGACTCGACCGCATTAGCATCCGCAATCAGTCCAAATTCAGACGTAGTTCTAGACGCTCGTAGCATGGGTGAATCATCTGTTTGGTGGGCTCAAACCTTCGAGATGGTAAGTCAGAGATTGGGCATTGATATGAAAAAACAAACAGTTCCAATCCATCCACGCGTAGCTACCACAATAGGAGGCATTCCAACAGACGAACACGGACGTGCTGTAACGGGCCGCTGGTCTCGCTGGTTTACCGGATTGTATGCTGCAGGAGACTCAGCATGTTCTGGATTACACGGAGCAGGTTTAGTTGCTGGAAATCGATTGTTAGATGCGGTGGCCGGAGGAGCAGTAGCAGGCGAGCATGCAGCAAATCACGCAAAGACAACAGCACATTCGGGTAGAGCCGCTTTAGAAGCGGCGCTTGGGGCGGTCGAAGCAGATTTGGATTTCGACATGGCTGGAGCAGAAGAAGGACCAGTTCAAAGAACAGGAACTATTTTTGCAAAGTTAACAGAAATTATGCAATCCAAAATGGGATATTCAAGAGATGCATCAGGCCTGCAATCTGCTCTTGAATCGCTTGAATCATTGTCAGATTCAGCAAATAATGTACACCTAGACGATTCCAGTCGACTATTCAACACAAACCTACTAGAGGCACTTCGCCTCAAAGCAGGCATTAGACTAGCAACAGCTAGTGTAAGAAGTGCAATTGCAAGAACCGAGAGCCGCGGAACCCATCAAAGGACAGATTTCGAAGAGTCCGATGACGAACAACTTCACCACAACTTGGTAGATTCCGAAGGAAACATGTCTACCCTTGCAATCCGCAAGGGAAGTTCAGGAACTTGGGTACTTGCACCGGGTGAGTGAATAAACCACCCTCAAAACTTTGAGGGGAATCTGTCTAGAGAGCACATGGCAGAGCCAACTCTCTTTGAGAAAATACTCTCAGGAGAAATCCCTGGAAACTTCATCGCAAGAGGAGATGGATGGGGGGCATTTCTTGATGTATTTCCACGCTCAGAGGGCCACACCCTGGTCGTGTTAGAGAACCCTAGTCAAAGAATAACCGACTTATCCAAAGACGATATTGGATTATTATTTTCAGGCGTCAAACAAACGCAAGAGACCCTTTCTTCATATTTCGATACAACAGATTTCACCATTACAGTACATGACGGCCCACTAGCGGGTCAAGAAATTCCACACGTTCATGTCCACGTAATTCCTAGACTGAAAGGCGATGGTGGAGGAGCATTGCCTTGGATGTTCCCAAACGCGAACCCACCAAATCCACCAGATTTTTCGGCATTAGCAGAACTTTGTGCCAAAATAAAGGAGGCTAACGAATGAAGAAAGGCTTTGATGGTGCAAGGGACCATCACGGAAATTTACTGCCAGAACTCTCAGCCTCAGCAACCCGCATGAAATATGACAAGTTGGTTAATACACCGCTTCCAAAGTTTGAGAAAAATTACCCGGGGTCTCCATTCTTCATGGAATTGGGTTATTTCATGCTAAGGAGAACAATGTATTCTCAGTTTAGAACATTTGAGACATCGGGAACGGAAAAAATCCCCAATGATAGAGGAAGCATGTGTTCTGCTTGGCACACAAATGGATTAATGGATCCAGTAACAATTTTCCTAAGCCACCCAAAGAAGTTCGTTGTAGGTGGAAGACACGATTTAGTCACAAGGCCAATTCTTGGATTTTGGGCTAGGAAATTCGCAGTACAACCCGTCGTTAGAAAGGCGGAGTTGCTTAGGGGCGGATGTTCGGAAGAAGAAGCCAATTATCTAAACGGCCGCTCACTTCTCAATCTTGCTACCGGCATATCACATGGATTTGGCTGCGCGCTTTTCCCTGAAGGAACCAGCCATTCAGAAAGCCACCTAATCCGTCTAAAAACCGGACCGTTCCGAACGGTTTTAGCGGCGGCCGCACATGCGAAAGCAAACGGCAGAAAGCCGCCTGCGTTGATACCAATCGGCCTACACTTCAGAACTAGACATCTCTTTAGAACAGACGCTTGGATTGAGTATGGCGACCTAATCGAGTTACCGGTTGACAACCTTCCACAAGAGCTCGTCGATAAGGTCGGCTCGGGCGATTGGATGGAGCCGCCTGCGGATTTGGTTACAGGCCTAAGAGACCAACTCAAGGAGAAATTAGAGCCAATGACTCCAAATCGCGACACTTACAGCGAAGTGCACAGGGATGCAGTAATAGCGCATGTTCACAGAAGAATTCAACAGAAACCCCAACTAACTTGGAGAGAAGAAGTTCTAGAGGTACGCAGATTAAAGAAAGAACCAGCGAGTCAGGAAATCCAGGAAATTGCAACAAGAATTGGAGATAACCTAGACAGCGCAAGTCTTGATGGCAGGGACATCAACTTACGGTGTGATGGTCTGAGAGGATTTTCGCCAATCGGTGCAGCTGCAAACGTCCTCAAATTGATCCCATTCATTGCCTTCCTGCCATTGCTAATTTTGTCGATGGGTTGGCAAATAGCATTGGGCAGGATTCTAGGTGATAGAACCGATGAAGGACTTGATGCAAGAACCTCCTATCACATGTTGTTTGGAATGTTCGGCTCCATGTTGTGGTGGCCGATATTAGCAACTGTACTTACCGCTTTGATTGTAATTTTCAATTCCGATGTTGATTCTCTAATTGGTTTTGGGCCTGTTTGTATTTTTGGTAGCGATATTTGGGAAAAAGCAATTGCGTGCACAATAATTTGGGCCACAATGGTGTTCTCGTTTTGGGTTTCTGCGATTTCATTTACCAGAGGTTGGGACGCAGTCGCAGACTTTACACGTTGGCTACGTCGTATGAAAACGAACTCATTAGTAAGGGATGATATCGTAAAATTGCGTGACTTGATGAACTGAACGGTTCAAGTTAGTTGACGGTTTCGCATTGTATATGTCGCCCGAGGAAGCAGAGAAACTAGTCCGCTCTTGGCTAGCCAGCGAAAGAATAGAAATTCGTGAGCAAGAAGATCCTAGGGCGCAGATGCATTTACTGGTAAAATACCCTCAGGGAAAGAACGGACACATGTTTGCGATGGTTATTCCCAAAGGTAGAGACTTGCTAGCTATTTCATCAATGACGAGAGTAGACGAAGGGCAACAAGAATCCATGAAGGGTTTAATGAAAACAGACGAAGAAGAATGGAAAACATGGATGCACGAATGCAGAATGCAACTTATTGCATCAGGTGTTGACTGGGGCATTCATTTAGGACATGTAGGTAAAGAGAGGCCAGGTCCTTTGCAAGCGTTCAACGTAAGTGAGCCATTGTGGTTTGATGGTTTAACTAAGAATGAAATGATGCAAAATTTGAGAAGTTTGTGGCTAGCAAAATTGGGTGTAATTCATGAAATAAAATACACTTTTGGCCCCGGCTCAGGTAAACCAGGCCCTGTAGATGATTGGAAAAATAAGAAAGACTCCAAACAAAGGACAGGTCGGCCATCAGCACCACATCCGCCAACCGAAATCCAAGCTGATGAATCTATGTCATTTGGAGAAGATTTTGACCCCACAGACTGGCTTTGAAACGTTTCTTCCAAAATAACTCCTCTATGACCTGAGGGGCGCGCGGTTAAGTACCAGTTCTGCAACCATAACAACGTCGTTAGAGAGGGAACCGCATGGGAGGAAAACTAAAGTCAATCAGCCTAGCAGCAATAATGCTGCTTTCAACAATGTCAGGAATAATGATGGCAGCACCAGCCGCAGCAACGCAAGTCGTCATCACAGAAGCAATACAAGTCGTCGACGGCGGCGGTTCTTCTGACAGAATGGCAGCAGTTGCAGCAGATTCCGAAGGGAACGTACACGTCGTTTGGAGCCGTTCCAATCAACACCTGTATTACTCGATGATTTCACCTCGTGGTGAAACTTTGATTGACGCCACTCAAGTAACTGGCTCGGGGTTACACAAAATTTTCCATCCTGATATGGTAATTGATGAAAACGACAAGGTACACATCGTGTGGGCAGACCATGCAGGCCAACACAAAATCATGTACACTGCATTACACCCATTCAATACGGCAATGGATGGTTCCGTTTCTGATGACGGAGCACTAACCGCAATCGACGACTACATCGTCGCCCAGCACATTAACAATCGTGACTGGCCAGCAATCGATGTCGACTCCAAAGGCAATGTACACATTGTTTGGCAGGACAACTACGACTCTCTTGACATGTTCTTCCAACAACCACAAATCTACTACAAGATGTTGCAGCCAGATTACAGCGTACAAAACGCAATCGTTCTATTTGACGATACACTACTAACCCCAATTATCGGACACAAGGGCCACCCAGATATCGTGGTTGATGCGAACGACTACGTTCAAATCGCATGGGATGATACTCGTGGAGGTAAAGTAGAACTCGTCTTCGTCGTCGATACATCAGGTTCAATGTACTCTGAGTGGGCAGACGTTTGTACAGTAATTTACGGAGGAAACTTCGCATCTGGCGGCTTCTTCAAGGGAATCAAGCCAATGCTACAAGAAGGTAACATGACTGTTTACGAGACAATCTATGGCCTTGGTAACACACTTCCGAGCGTTGCACAATCAGGAAACTGTGCATCATACTACAAGAGCGGTCAAGGACCTAGAAACACAGCGTTGGGACTAAGTGCGTTCGATGATTCTGGAGGCCTTAGAGTCCTTCCAGGAACTGTTTACAATGGCGCTACTTACTCTGGTTATTCCGGTGAAGATTGGGGACCAGGTACCAACTGGGCATGTTTGTCTTGGAAAGACACAATCGGCAATGTTCCAGGCAACCCTCCTACTTCATCCGACCACCGTTGGAATCCTAACGCAACAAAGATCGTAATCCCGGTTTCCGATGAAGGACCAAAGGATGGAGACCCATCCCAACAAGCAGATGACACTACCTCAATCAACGAAGCACACGACAATTGTGTGAATGCTGGTGTAATTCCTGTGGGTCTGTACGGACAGTCCTACGGTGGTGCTGGAAATATTGAATCCCACATGAAGGACCTGGCTCAATGTCCTAACGGGGTCGTTTCTACAGCAACAAGAAACTGTCCAGGGAACTCAGTCCGCTCAACAGACGCTGGCGGCCAGACCTACGAATTCCCATCAGGAACTGGCGGTGCAAGCCAAATGCAGCTACTTGTAGAAGCGATGGTTTACATCTCCACAAACAACTCCCGTGAGATTTTCATGACGGTCTTGGACCCGTATGGAAAGATGGACAACGATCCAACATGGGTTGCAGGTAACCCAGGTCACACAACAACTGGAAGCGGATATGAAGAAGACACTGGACGAGGAAGCGAGGGCCACTTGGTCGTCGTAAACGACACAAGAGTAACCATAGATGACGCATTCTCATTCCATCCATCTATCGGAGTTGACATGCAAGGAAACACGCACATCGCTTGGATGGATGGTCGTGATTATGGATTTGAAAAGGGCGTGCCTTACGAGATCTACTACACTAAACTACGTCTTCAAGGCGCTGGAGAGTGGGATGGAGTTCCAAACGGATTGTCCACCTATGCTATCAAGCGCATCGAAGACACTGCAATTTCAGAAGTTGAAGGACCTGGTAACATGCCTCAAGGAGCAAGTCAAAACTCGGCTTACCCTGCACTTCTAACCGACCCACAGAACAATGTTCACATCGCATGGCTAGACTTTGGTAACGGTAGCGCTGGTGAAGAGATTCTTTACACCAGATTGAATGCTACAGAGAACACAGGCCCTGGCGAAACAGCACTAGATCCGTGGAATGCAACTGCAGTTACATCATGGTCCTCATTCAAGTTAGGACCGAATCAACTTTCAAAGCCTTCACTCGGACAACCGCCTGCATTTGCTAACGACTTAGGTAGCGGTGCGCACATCGCTTGGTCTGACACCAATAAGTGTTCAAGCGAAACCAATGGCGGCCCATGGACAATTTGCTACTCGCACGTTCTAACAGGACAAGTTGACGTAGAATTCGATGAAGGAGAGACATACTACCACGTAATCGAACCTGGTGAGCAAACGATTTACAATCTGACGATCAACAACACAACTCCTGGACCTAAGGATTTGGTTGCAGATACATACAATTTGAATCTGACAGGCATGCCAGAAAATTGGACTGCAAATCTGTATTTCTCAAACAACCACACTGCGATTTTCCCTGATACGCCTATCTATCTAGAAGGTGGGGAGATGGCCAGAATGTACCTTCGTGTGCGAGCACCGTCTGTGTACCAAGCAGCAGAAGATCAGTTGGCTGAAATTATCGTATCTGCAATTTCAATGAAGGACCCGGCTATTCGCTCTGAGCGTCTAACTTTGACTCTGATGGATGTAGTTCACGGAATAGACCTAGATACAAGCCACAGAATGGCGGATGTAGAACAAGGACAAACAGCGATCTTCTCAATCACTATTACTAACACCGGTAACGTATACGATACGTTTGCCTTCTATGATCCGAATAGTCTAGAAGGGCAAAGTGAATGGATACTGCCGTTTGGTTGGCAGGTAAATTTCCCGCTTCAAGTCTCTCTTGACCCGGGACAGTCTGTAACTAAGAATCTCGAATTGACGGTTCCGACAAGTCAAGATCCTGGAACGTTCGTAATATACGTCAAAGGCTGGTCTGAAGGCGAGCCGGTTAAATCGCTAGAAAAAGGAACCTATGACGTACTCGAGTTATGGGTGAACGTCTCTATTAGATCAATAGGAAACATCGTGTTTGAGATATATGATACAAGTGAAATTATTCTGCCAGGAGATTGTGCGGAATATGATTTGAACGTAATCAAGAATTACGAACAAGGCAACTTGGTGTTTACAACACCAGGTGCTCCTGAAGCTAAGCCTGAAGAAATCGATTTGAACACATGGAGGCAAGATCATTGGACAGTTTCCCTTGATTTCTCTAATGCGCCAGGTCCTATTGACCCCGCCGACCCGAATAGTCCTAGATTATGGCCGGTAGGAACGACCTACACGGTCGGCGTGGCCGTATGTGCTCCTTACAATGCCAATGCGGGCTTAGGTCCAGCAGTAACTGTCAAGGCACACTTGGAAGGATATCCACGTGTAGCGGATTCTGTAATCTTATCAACCAATGTAATCCACGTGTTTGATTTAGTCGCTGAAGCGGAAACCACAGATTACTCTGCTAACCCCGGAGATAGTTGGCTAATCCCAACTACTGTAACGAATGCAGGCAACGGACCTGATAGGTATGATTTGAGATTGGGCCGAGTATATGAAACTCAAAGCCAAATCGACGTTCTTTGGGATATCGACATACCGAGATCGATTCTAACAGAATTAAGTCGAGGTACCGCTCAAACAGTTGACATAACTATCAACGTACCAACTCAGGTACCTGCAGGTGATTACACAGTAGTTATCCAGGCTTTCAGTGAGGAAGACTATCCTGACGATACAGGTCACAGAACAAGGCTTCGTGACGAAATTATGTTCCAGATTACTGTGAATGAATTCTATGATATGCAGATTAGCATGGACCCGTCTGTAGACAATGCAGTGAAGACTAGCGCCCCTGGAAGAATTGTTGAATTCGTTGTCAATGTCACAAACGCAGGTAACGTACCAGATACTCCTTCTCTCCACAATCACACCTCCTCTAAGGATGGTTCTACGGGTAACCTAATTTGGAATACGCTACCGGGAATGGGGGCACTTTCAGATTGGAGAGTTGATTGGAAGATGATAGCCTTCGTCGGCGACGTGATTGTTGAAACCGAATGTATGGTAACCGAATCCTCTGCAGAAGACTTCCCTGACGACACATGTGTCTACCTTGAAGACATTGATGAGTGGAGATTACCAGAGATGGATCCTTACACCACTCACACAATGGTCGCAACAGTGCACATTGCAACCGGTGCTAAACTAGACACTCGTAACCTGGGATTGAAGGTTACAAGCGCAGCTGGAAACATGGAAAACGATGGTGACCATGACGACAGTCCAGAATGGATTGGAGACCAGTTAGATACCAACGAACTGATCGTCACACTAAGGCTGCGTGCTCCTAACTTGGTGATTTCTGAAGTATCTGTTTCAGAAACTAGCAACGATGTTGACAAGACAATTCCAGTTCGTGTAGTATTACAGAATACAGGAAACGTTCACGCAACAAATATCGAAGTTGTGCTTTGTGAATTCAGCGACGCTGATGACGAGGTCCTGAAAGACATCAGAAAGAACGGCTGTCCTGAAGACTCCATTGTAATGCGCCAAACCGTGGGAGCACTGCTTGCACCAGACGCAAGCGAAGACGCTCAAGAAATTGAGTTGTATCTACTATATCCTGTATCGGCAGGTTCCCATGACGTAGTAGTTGTCGTCGACCCTTCAAACACAATTGTTGAGGTTAGCGAATCTGACAACCTGAGAGTTGTTGGCGACGAATTGTCAAGCGGTTCACCATTCATGGACGTTGCAGGTGAAATAATCAGCGATTGGGCACTACCGTTCGGTGTTCTATTGCTAACATTTTCACTATTCGGTGTACTATATCTCGTAGGTAAAGGCCGCAGAGCAGATGTAAAGAACAGATTAGCAGAGCAAAGCAGCCTGATATCAGTTCTACAAGATGAGAATTGAGCCAAACTAAGGCATTGACTTCACTGCTCTGCAGTGGGGTCAATGCCCAACGCTGCCCACCAGGGCAATTCGATGCTTTGAGGCGCAGCTATGAATTGACCACTTCTCTCAGCGAACTGCCTGATCATCCTAACACGAACTTCGTCCATTAGTTTCTCACTTGCTTCGGCACCGAGCTTCAACTCTCTAGCGAACTCTTTGAAATTAAAATTAGTACTTGGAGATTCCAATATATTGTGAACCATCAGCCGTTGTTCGTATGAATCAAAGTCGTTGTCTACTGTTGAAGAGACCCTTTGCTTAATTTGCTGATGCAAAGCGATTAACGCATCCCTTTCTCTGTCGAGTCTTTCGATCGCATCGGAGATAGTGGACAGGTGGTGGGCACCTTCTCCAACGCCAATCATTTTTCTTCCACTTACAACCTCAGCAACCTTGACAATATCTCCACTCAACTTATTGGATAATTTTAGAGGTCCACCAGTTGGCAATACCCTTTGTGTACACTGGAATAAATCAGGCCCGAGGTCTATTCGAATCGAGATAGCCTGTTGGATAGAATAGATGTTCTTTGGAGGGCCGCCTTTATTGCTAGCAGCCTTCATCTTTACAACAAAGCCTACTTTTTCCAGCATTCCTAGATGCTTCATAACCGCTTGTTGAGAAATCCCAATTTGTTTTGCAAGTTGTAGCGGGTAGTGCGGCTCTCTTACTAAGCGTTCAATAATAGCCCTACGTGCCTTATTTTGCAGTATTCCGAGGGCTTTGTCAAGGTCAACCATGACTTCACAACCATTGGTTACCTAGCAACGGTTACCTATGAACCCGTCGCATTAGCGTTACTCATCAGCCTAATTCATCTCTCAACCAATCACTTGTCGTATCTGTTATTGCGAGAATTTGCATGGATATAATACTCCATGTTTGATAAAATCAA
>WTIA01000111.1 GCA_011522915.1 Methanobacteriota archaeon | reverse complement strand
TAATAATACAAATTATTGCTATAGTATTTCTTTTGTCAAAAGAGATTGAATTGTACAGCAATTGAGTGATTAATACCCCAACTAAAGCTGACTCAAGAACAGATATCAATCCATCTGTAATCGAGTATTCATTCACTGTTTCCTTTATTCCGTCTTCGGGATACATCGCAAGCAGCAAAACGAATGTAATCGCTCCTCCAAAACCATTGAGATATTTCCTATTCAAACCATTATTGATGTGATATTGAATCATCGCGCACATGGTTGCGACAATGACTAGAGCAGCGCCACCTGTTTGATGTATTCCTTCTAGTGGTGACCGCAACAAAGCCAGCAAAGAAAACACCACAGTAACACTTGCTAACCACTTACCTTTTTCAAAAAGTGGAGACAGAAACATCGCCAAGGCAGAAAGGAATGCGAGGGTCGCAAGTGTTTCTGCCATGACACCCCTACATACAACCTGCCCATTAGACTTGCACAAGCAACAAGAGTGAGAGACCCGACCCGTAGTCATGGTGCGAGCTGCCGAGCCGGGTTTACTCAGCGAATTAGCTCAAACTCCGCTTGCTGGATTGTCCAGAAGCTTAGGCATTGATGTGAAAGAGTGGCTTCCAATAGCGTCATCACCATTACCCGTCACTCTAAGAGTAACGCCGGATAGACATGATATCGAATGGACTAGAAAAATGCTCGAATCGATTGGCGGAGAAAGAATCCCCTGGATGGTTGCAAGCGAATCATGGGTCATGCCATTTTCAAAGGGAGATTATCCTAATTCTGAGTCTAAGAAATTGATTACAATACTACATGAAACTGGAAGAATAACTAGACAAGAAGCGGTCTCAATGCTGCCTCCTGTTGTTTTGGAACCAAAAGAAAGTGACCTAGTTATGGATACCTGTGCCGCTCCAGGCTCTAAGGCAACACAACTCGCTGAAGCAGTACCTAACGGTTTAGTACTCGCAAACGAGCCATCATCAGGTAGGCTAAACCTGCTTACAACAAATCGTGGAAGACTTGGGATCAGTAACATGTTGATTATGCAACACGACGGTCGACACATTGGCAGAATGCCTGAGCCCGGCGTGGATGGAATTGTTGTCGATGCTCCGTGTAGTGGCACTGCTACTACGAGGAAAAACCGTGAGTTGTGGAGGTCATGGACTCCCAAAGTAGGTCGAAGTCTGTTCAAGTTACAAGCCGACATCGCTACTCGAGCTGCGCAATTACTGCGACCAGGTGGAAGGATGGTTTACTCTACGTGTTCATTGGACCCTGTTGAAAATGAGGCGGTGGTTTGTGAGATATTGCAAAGATGTCCTTGGCTAGAATTGGTGAATATTGACGCAGAGAGGCTTTTTCCATCTCTAATATGTCACAGAGGAAGAGATGACTGGCCCATATTAAATGAGAGTTCGGAAATTGTAGATTGGGAGGGTGAAATCCCTAAACTTGTAGGTCTCTCAGAAAATATGTTGAATCCGTATCAACGGGGATTGACGGCTCCTGATTTGTCAAAAACGATTAGAGTACACCAGCATGATAACAATACTGGCGGATTCTATGTCGCACTATTCGAGCACGTTGCTGAAAGAACTCCAGAGGGTATTGCAAGATCTATGATACTGCATAGAGAGTTAAATCGTGATGCAGAGGAATTGCCGCGAAGAAAAAAGAATAGGCATTCAACAATCCCTGCATCCCGTGAAATCATTAAAGAAATCTGTGAAAAATGGGGCCTAAATGAGGAAGATTTTGCCTGGTGGCAAAGAGGAAAGAGAGTTAATTTGTCTGCAAAAATGGCGTATGAACGCCTCTACAAACCAATTGTGGTAAACAAAAAAGGCGACTTTTGGCCAGGAGAAGACTTTCATCCGCTGAAAATTATTCACGTAGGCCAGCCTACCTTTACCGATAACAAGGGAATTTGGCGGCCGAGACAAGAGGCTTTGGAATTGTTAAGAAACCGAGTTTCCAACAGCGTTGTCGAAATCGATGAGGAAACTATGGTTTTGCTATTGAAAGGCGAAGTTCCACTGCGGGAAGACTTCGTGACCGAGATAGATACAGGATCTTACATTCTGAAGTGTGAAGATTACTTGTTGCCAGTATGGGTTGCAGCAAGAGTATCATTGATGATTGACGAAAAGGAAAAGGAAATCATCCGTATGAAACTTGGAATCGAAATAGAGGAGGAGTAGAAATGAGGGTGCTTGCAATTCTTTCTATTCTTCTAGTGATGCCTTTTGCAACGGCAATTTCAGACCTCTCACTGTATTCTGAAGCCAAGTTTGCTAGTCAAGACGAGGCCCCAATACTAGTGGAATGGTTTCATGGAAGTGACGATGAAAGTCAGGTTGAGCAATTAGAGCAAATGGATAGAGACGGAGAAATTACTCTTCTGCACTGGCGCACGGGCGCTGAAGAAGAGGGTGGCGGCCTACCTGATGATGATGCAAATGCTAGAATGATGTATCACAGTTTTACCCAAACGCCATCAGTTGCCATAGATGGTTATCCTGAAAACATATCAGATATCAAACCGGAAATGAGACAGAACGAGGTTTCCATCGACTGGACAATACAACTCATAGGCTCTTCCGAGGTTGAATTACTCAATATCACCGCTACATGGACGAACCCGATGGCTCTGAATGGAGCTACGCAAATGCACATTTTCATTATTGAAACAAATGCTGTTGATTCGATGGGTAGAGAGGTGCCAAACTTGGTCAGAGATTGGTCGCCTTCCTCATCACTAAATTTTGCAGCAAACGGTACTAACTACTGGAATGAAACGATTACTAGGGACCATTTAGTAGGTGCAGGAATAGACTTAGGAGATGCTAGTTTTGCTGACAAGTACGAGGTAATGTTGATTTTGATTGGAGGTTTTGATGATGAAAAAACCAACAGAGTCCTCTCAATCCAAAGAGAGCAAATGCCAACATATTGGCAATCTGTAGACCAAGGTGCTGTACTGACTCCAGCGATATTGCTACTGATTCTAATCGTCTGCATCGGATTTATCATAATGGCAGAACGGAAAAGAGAGATTGGTCTCCCAAGACTTGAAGGCTCTTGGTCCAAAGAAGAGAACGTGATAGATTACAGAATTATTGCTGGCTACCCTGTAGAAATTGGAGACCTTACTATGGGCGAAGGTTGGAGGGCAAATGGTAGAATCAAGAAACAAACGATACCTGCTAACACAACTCAAGAAGGAACATTGCGGGTTAGCGGAAACGGCGATTTGACACTAAAACTTGCTGTTAAAGTCGACGAGTTAGGTGATTGGATATTAGACTTGAATCTTCCAGACCCACGGTCGAATGATTGAATAAAGACGACCTATCGCTTTGGAATATGGCTTTGGATTCTGTCGACCGTGCGATTGTAGAAGCCCTCTGCGAAGATGGAAGAATGTCACACAGGCAATTAGCACAGAAACTCAAAGTTGCTCAAGGCACTATAACGAACCGTCTTCGCAGATTGGAAGCAGATGGCGTAATTTCTGGATATGCGCCAAAATTAAACGCCGATTCGGTCGGATGGGGCATGACGGTAATGGCAGGACTATGTATCGAGAAAGGGAAAATCATGGACGTGCAAAAACACATATCTTCAGACAATCGAGTTTTTGCAGTATACGACGTAACCGGAGACTGGGACTCAATGGTTTTGGCCAGAGTTAAAAATCGCGAAGACCTTGACGACCTAACAAAAACTGTCTTTACACTAGACGGTATTTCTCGATCTTATACCCACGTCGTTCTAAACACTGTGAAGGAATCAGGGGTAATCCTCCCCGAGGAATGAAGGTAAATCTTCGACACACATAGTATCGGGCTTCATCGCTTTTGATAGGGCTCTTCTCAATTCATCACATGGTTTTGTGTCAAGACTTGTCATAGAATCCATTAGCCGTTTTTGCAAGCGACCACCGGTCCTATCCCAATCCATCAAAACTATGCATGAGCCGTAATTTTCTGTAATGTAAACCACCACCCTGTCAACCGTCCAACCGCGATTTAATTTCTCGATAGGGCCTGTGAATCCTAAATTACGTAAAGCCAACTCATCTCTCTTACCCTCGACAAGAATCACCTTGCCATGTGCATTTTCTTCCATGCTTTCTTCTATGGCTCTATTCGCCAAAGCATATCGCTGTTCACGATTCAATCAGACCCTCCAAAATAGAAATTATTTCATTCGCCCTCAATCCTTCTATCTGGATTTTTTTGCTACGGCTTGTATTGCCAGAAACCACTGTAACCGGGGAAGAGAATATCTTTGATAGAACATTGCATACTGCATGATTCGCTTTTCCTTTCTCAGCTTCTGCTTTGACTGCGACCTGTAATTTACCTCTCCATTGATTGAATCCAACAATACCTTGACGTGAAGATCCGGGCTGAACTTCAATGTCGATTATCACGTCTCCAGAAAGTGTGTTCTGAATGCAAGATTCGACCCCCATATTTTTACCTCGTCAAACTTGTTTTTAAGGAATGTTCATTGATAAAATATCGTATATACGCAATCAATTAATACGGCCATCTGACCGGTCGTATCATGAGCGCATCTCGTGAGTTATGGCCTGACGAATACACAGTGTTCAATATTCTCTACGATAAATTTCTTTTTTGGTCTATCGTGGTCGGGCTATTCACCTTCGCTTGGTTGCTAATCGCCGTACTGCGCTATAGAGATGGCTTAGAACCTGTAGGGAAGGAAGAAATCAAAGTCGGGACGTTTCCAAAGGAGCGCCACAACTTTGACCTCGAATTGGCTTGGTTCGTGGGTCCCACTATTCTGGTAATTTGGGTCACAATTCTCGCATTCGGTTCGATGAACATTGTTTGGGGTGAAGTACAAAATCTTCAGGAAGAAGATACGTTCACTGTCGAGGTCAATGGTTTGCAGTGGTATTGGGACTTCTATTACCATGACGAATTAACCTGGGAAGACATGGACACAGGCCATGATGTAACTTGGAATTCTAGTGGATTATTCATCGATGCTGGCGATGGTGCGACTTCTGCCTTAGTAAAGTGGGCGAGACCTTCTCTTGGTCTATCCGAGACATTGGATTTGACCAATGTAACAACAATGGACAGATCATTTGATGAGACAATTCCACAAAGTGTAGACATTCAAGATGCTGATGGAAATACCATCCACAGATGGCAACACATACCTGAGAGACAAGTTGATTCTGATGGAGAAGAATTGTACATCTACAAAATGAGCGGCAACCTAATCATTCCTTGTGATGAAAACGTACTGTTCAACATATTCAGCATGAATGCTGAAAGAGAATCCGACTTTGATGCTACCAACACTTACCAAGGTGTACAACACGCATTCTGGCTCCAAGAGTGGGGAATGAAAGAAGATGCAGTTCCTGGTCTAGATTCAGGAACTTGGATGTATGTACAGCCAAACGAGGCTGGAGTTTTCCCAATCAGGTGCGCTGAGTATTGTGGTAAAGAGCACTCTCTAATGTACGGCCAAGTTGAAGTTGTCGCTAGAGAAGGAATGACTTGTGATGCCGACTTTGGTGTTTACTTCGAACATGAGGAGTTGAGATGATGAAGGGAAGAAGCATCGCAGTACTGGCGATTTTACTCGTCGCCCTAGCATCAACTACCTCATTTGAGGCAAGACAAACTGGTATCGTTACAGAGGGTGGTTGTGGCTGTCACGGAGGAATGAGTGCAGACACTGTAATTACCGTAGACGGACTTCCTGATGTATTCAATGCGTCTGAAGAATACCTCTTCACCCTTACAGTATCAAATGACAATGTTCCTATCGACAATCCAGACCAAAATGGTGGATTCAGCATTATCCTAAAAGGTGGAGGAGTACTAGAATCAGTACCTGATATCGACGGAAATGTCGCACAGGAAATGGATGGTGGACTCACTCACTCATTAGACATCAATGACCGCAGAACATGGGAATTCAAGTGGACTGCTCCAGCAGATGACACCGCAATTGCAAGCTTCCTAATCTTTGGAAACGCAGTAAATGGAAACGGCGCTCCATCTGGTGACGAGTGGAACCAACTAGATGTCGAGGTCGCTGGTATCAATGCCAACCCAAGTGCTCCAAGCGCTGAAGCACTGACCATTCTAATGACTGTAATTGGATTGGCATTGGGATTGATCTTGGTTGGAAGTATGTGGGTATTCTACACACGCAACCCTGACAACTTCTCCATCGGTAATTTCTGGGCATACCTGAAGCCTTGGTTAACTACCACTGACCACAAGCAGGTTGGTATTCTGTACTTCTTGTACGGATTCTTCTTCTTCCTTGTTGGTGGATTACTGGCACTGCTATTCCGTATCCAGTTGGCACTACCAGAGAATGATTTCCTAACTCAGGCGGAGTACAACTCGTTCTTCACCTTACACGGTACAACCATGATTTTCTTGGCGGCAATGCCAATGATTGCTGGTTTCATGAACTACATTCTACCACTGCAAATCGGTGCAAAGGACCTGGCATTCCCTAGAATTAACGCTCTTGGATTCTGGTTAATTGTGGCTGCAGCACCTCTGATATTCACTGGTGTATGGAGTGGAGAGGCTGCGGACATCACTTGGGTTATGTACCCGCCATACTCCAGTTTATCTGGACATGCAGGTGGTCCAAACCCAGGTACAATCGCCTTCATTTCTGGAATTGCTCTATTGGGTGCTTCCTCAACACTATCTGGTGTTAACTTCGTAACAACAACCTTCACAATGCGTGCTAGGGGTGTTGGCTGGATGAAGATGCCATTATTCACCTGGTCTGTTCTAATCAGCGTATTCATGCTATACGTAAGCCTACCAGCATTCGTAATCGGTGTATTCTTCCTGCTATTTGATTCAACTATTGGAACCACATTCTTCACCGCTGGTGGAGACCCGCTGCTATTCCAGCACTTGTTCTGGTTCTTCGGACATCCTGAAGTGTACGTCGTAGTTGTGCCAGCATTTGGTATAGTATCTGAAGTACTTGCTACCAGCGCGAGGAGATCTATCTTCGGTTACCGCTCAATGGTTTACGCAATGGTAGGAATCGGAGTTGTTGGTTTCATCGTATGGGGGCACCACATGCTTACCAGTGGAATGAGTCCAGCATGGCGTGCTGCTTTCATGATTACTACGATGGCGGTTGCAATTCCAACCGGTGTTAAGATTTTCAATTGGCTTGCTACCTTATGGGGTGGAAGTCTTGTGTTCAAGACTCACACTCTGTGGTCACTAGGATTCCTGATTACATTCACACTCGGTGGATTGTCTGGAATGTTCTTCCCTGTTGCAGGACTTGACACACAATTCCACGATGGATACTTCGTTGTAGCACACTTCCACTACGTATTCATCGGCGGTATCATCTTCGCGCTATTCTCTGGAATATACTACTGGTTCCCTAAGGTAACAGGACGTAAGATGAACGAGACCCTCGGTTTGTGGCACTTCTTAATCGCATTCAGTTCGTACAACGCTGCGTTCTGGCCAATGCACGCTGTAGGAATTATGGGAATGCCAAGAAGAACCCACACCTATGCGGTTGAATCTGGATTTGCTGAACTAAACATGGCAATCTCGACATTTGCAATCATATTCGGTATCTCTCAACTACTGCTCGTTTGGAACATCGTACGCTCGGTAAAGAAGGGCGAGAAGGTTGGAAAGGACCCATGGGGCGGATGGTCGCTAGAATGGGCGGTCACCTCACCACCACCAACTCCTTCATTTGCTGTTGAGCCAACTCAACTAGACGCTAACGATCCAAACGACCATCACGAGACGAAACTCGAATCGATACTCAAGGCTCCGTTTAGAACGATGAACAATCTTTGGAATAAGGAGGCGAAATCATGAGCGGAAGTCTTCACGATGTCAAGAATGATGTCTGGATGAGAGCAGTTATCGTATCTGTTATTCTATTATCCGTTGGAGGTGCTGCTTACGGTGCCTTTACAGTCGGAGTAGGTACTGTCAAACACAACGACTGGGATGCAGCCCACCATGACTTGGAGGAAGCGGTTGCTAGTTGGAACACAGCTAATGAAACAGGTACTCTAGCAGAACAAGAAGCTGCAGCCGATGCTTGGCATGAGGCTCACGAAGCAGATATTGATGCTCACCTCTCTTACCTAACATGGGTAACCGCAGGAAAAACGATTCTTGTAATGATGATAATCTATGCTGCCTTCTACGGTATTTCTGGATTCTACAATAGTATTCAACCAGAAGAAGAGGACGACCACCATCACCACGGTGACGACCACGAAGAGCACCACGGTTCGGCCTCACCTATTCTAATGGCAGCAGGTATCATGTTCTTCATGATTGGATTCCCCGGATTCGTAAACACCTGTAAGTCTCTACTTGGCTTAGACTACCAAGCTGAAATGGGGGACTTCGGGATGTCTGTTGCAGGTGCAGCGATAATGATTATCGGAATCGGCAACTGGTGGAATGAAGATCTCAAAGGACACCATGAACAAATCGCTACCTCTGCTCCATTCAAAGGACAAGATATACGCAAGGCTGGAATGTGGATTTTCCTAATCTCTGAAACCATGGTTTTCGCATCCTTCTTCTCATCCTATCTCAGAATGAGAACTGGATGGTGTACTGAATGGGCAGTAAATGCAGGAAAGTGTGAAGTTGTTGATACCACAACCGCGTCTGATTTACTGCGTCACGAAATCGGGACATTACTACCTGGAGCAATCAACACTTTTGCTCTAATTATTTCCTCATACACCATCGTACTGGCATTGAAGACTGCGAAGGACGTAAACTGGGAGCCTTCAAAGAACGCACTGATGGCCAAACTATTCCCAACACGAAAGAAGGCTGTCAGAAATTATCTTATCATCACTCTAGCACTTGGTTCAATGTTTATCGTATTGAAGTTGGTTGAGTGGAGCCACTTAATCGCTGAAGGATTTACTATTGATACACAAGCTGGTTCAATATTCTACGTTGCAACTGGAGCACACGGTCTGCACGTATTCATTGGATTGTTAGTTATGCTATTCATGATTTTCAAGGCGGATGTCCTAGAGAACGGTTATGATGAACATAACGGCCAGGGAATCGAATACTTCGGTTTGTACTGGCACTTCGTGGATTTGGCGTGGGTTGCCATCTTCCCAGCATTCTATTTGTATTGAGGTGATAAAATGGGCGAACACAAGTATACAGGACCAATTGCAGGAATATTCCAGAAAATGGCTGACATAATCGGAAAGGATGTTTACTATGTTAACTTCCTAATTCTGATGTTCTTCACTCTATTCGAAGTTGCTGCAGTTTTCTTCGAAACTATCCCGGGTACAGATATTGAAATTACAAGAACTGCAGTTTGGGGAGTTCTAATCGTTGTTGGTATCATTAAGGGATACGGAATTGCGGCATTTTTCATGCACTTGAAAGGAGACCCATTCATTTACACAAGAACTGCATTATTCCCAGTAATCTTTGCTGCGCTAATGCTATGGGGAATTGGACTTTCCAACCCTGCAGGAATCGATCAATTACCAGATTGGTGCACACCTAACTGGGATTATTCGTACGTAACAGAGTGATAAACAATAATCTCAAACCTTCATTAATTGGAAGCAAGTGGATTCAACATGCGATTTTTGGTGATTGCTTGTATTGTTGTGCTAACTGTGGCAACAGTACCCACTAGTGTAGCAGATACTAACAGTGACCATCATTGGAATGGATACGTTTTGGACAGAGTCACCGTCTCAAACCACGTTTTAATCAACCAAAATTATGATTATTATTCTCTCCAAACTGGGAATCCTGATGTCGTAGTTGTCGCATTCATTTTTACAACATGTCCTGATGTATGCCCTGTTATTACAAGTAACCTGGTCCAAGCCGAGAAGCAATTAGATGACGTTGATTACCAATTTATCTCAATCACCGTTGACCCTGCTACCGACAGTCCTGCCGTACTTAGAGAATACATGGAAGATTATGGTGCGACGTGGCCTCACTTAACCGCTGAGTTGGAAGATTTGGAGATGGTTTGGAAAGACTTCGGAATATCGGTGCTTACTGAAGAAATTGAAAATCACGAACACGAAGATAGCAATGCTCACAATCACGAATCCGGTGATGGTTCCACTGTAATGGTGGTTATGCCGGACGGAGAAACCTCATCCCACGAAGTTATGCCTACCGGCTTAGACCAACTAACAGCTTCAGCATATCAGGAAGATTGGATCATCAACTCTAGTTATAGCACATGGGGGACATTTGTTTCAGGAATAAACAATGACAATGCGCCTTCAGATTATTCATGGTGGTGGGAATTGCATTCTTGGAATGAGTCAAGCAATTCTTGGAATAGTGCTGATGTTGGAATTGATTCAATAGATGTAGGTCACCTTGCATTCGCACCTAATTCAACCGATGATATTGCAATTCCAACTCCGCAAAGCGATAATGATACATTTGTAATCGTACAATCAGATGGTGCCAGCGAAATTTCTGAACTTAGCGAAATAAATGCTTGGCACATGTCACTTGGAGCTTTGGACTCATTTGTAGCACCTGATTCTGATTGGGGCCACTACATGACTACAATTAACGGCATAGAGGCACCTGCAGATTATTCATGGTGGTGGCAATTACATTACTGGGACGAAGGTACAGAATCCTGGAATGAAAGTAGTGTAGGAATGGATATGTTAGTAGACAAGCAACACATTGTTTGGGCACCAAACTCCACAAGCGATGATTCGATTCCTGCACCTGATTCTTACATGATTCACAAGTTAGGTGTTGTTTACCCTGATGGTAATTATGCATTGTTCGATAACAAATATTTCGATACAAACAATATCAGTGCCATGAAACACACGATTCAAACACTAGAAAACAACGATGTTGAATTAATGACTAGTGGTGCTGATGTTACTTCAATCAACTCAATAGAATCTGAATATGAACTGTATATGTGGCATGATATGGGTTCGTTTAGTCATTGGATGTCAACATCAGATAGTGCAAATGAGAGCATGCTGATAGACGATGCATCCCATTACGCATGGGTTGCGAATGGGCAAGATGCTGATAACTTGCCATCACCATTAGTCGACCCTGAAGAAGAAAAGAATGAAACCTCAACCTCACATTCTACTCAAACATTCATACTAGACGCTGATTGGAAGCCAAAAGTAGTATTCGTTGGTTATGATTGGGATGTAGACTTATTTGTCGAGGACGTCAGGAGAGCTGCCAATTTGAAATCTGGGCCCGGAGATAGTGATAATGGCCTTCCAGGCTTTAGCGCAGTGACCGTAATTACTGGCTTAGGACTCGCTATAATCGCTTCAAGTCGTGAAGATTGATTTAGGATAGATTCTTGAAAGAAATGCCCTCACGGCAGGTTAGGCGGAGATCGCATAGCCTGGTATTGCGGTGGACTTGAAATCCACTGTCCCTCGGACACGGGAGTTCGAATCTCTCTCTCCGCGCCTCAAAATTTCGTACCCAAAATTTGCCAATTCTTGGAAAGGGTTCAACAACTCAAGGCTCCGTAGCCCGCGCATGGCCCGCACACGAACGCGTCTAGGGATGGCGCTGGTGTTGTTGATGTTCATGGCTGGATGTATCTACAATGACACCCCAGAATGGGGTACTGGAGATGGTCAGGTCCATGTCGATATAAACGGTGATAGTGCTGTAGTTAAGTCAAAAATGGGTGGTGGATTTGAAGAGAATCTCTCGATTGTAGGATGTGGAGAATCCGAAATGAAGGTTACAGGCATGCTAATTTCCTCAGAGATCTATTCTGAACACCCTGATTTGTCAGATGTCCAATCTGCGATGGGAGCAGCGGTAATTATTCACAAAATGACATGGAGTTCTGCTGAAGCAGTTGAAGAAGGAAAAGCTGGCAGAATTAGTCTGAAGGATTGGTCTGCTCCACTAAATCCCAGCGAAGCAGTAGGCTCTAAACTTTCAGACAACGAAAATGACTGGGAAGTCATTGGCATAATTCCTGCATCAGAAAATGTAGCTGACGGATTGAATATTCTACAACATTGGCATGAGGCTATTGAGTTGAAGGGCTACGTATTAGACGGAAACGGTCTCGGTGGAGTTTCCAGTGAAACCTGTGACTTAGAAGGTCAGGGCCATGGCATGATTGTCACAAGCATCAAAACAGAACAAGGTGTTGTAAGTCTAAAGGGAGGTCATGATGATGAATACTCCCTCGGAGATACCGATATTTTCGGAGGATGGACTTTCATTCTATTCTTCTTAGTTGTAGGAGTCGGTGGAGGTGTAGGACTTTTCATCTTCTCAACGATGGTTGTTAGGCAAGGCGCCAAAGCAACGGCTGAAGCCCTAATGGGAAGAGAAGGATTCGCCAAGTCTGTGCAAATGAAAAAGGATTTGAAGCGATCTAAGAAAGAGGGTCTTGAAAGTGCAACCGACCGAGCTAAGAAGGCGGCAAAATCATCACCTCCACCGAAAAAACAGAAAGAAAAGGATGTTGCAATCCCTGGATTTAGCCTAGATAGTGTATTGCAATCGGGAGGTAGTGATGATGGGCCAAAGACATTTGGAGGTGGAAATTCAGTAGTTGTCACAAGTGAGGCAAAAAATATGGAAGAATCTCAACCCGTCTCTTCTTCAGTTCCTGATATTTCGAGTACGCCAATGCCTTCTGCAGGAGTTGTCTCTACACAACCTCAGCCAGAACGTAGAGAACATTTCTCCTCCAGCATGTCTCGTGCTACTCAACCAACAAGGGCGGCTGAACCAACAAAGGCAGCAAAGCCAGTGAAGCGCCGCTCTGTCAAAAAGCGTGCAGCAAGAACAACCGAGCCTGAACCAGAACCTCAACCACGAGTAGAAAATAAGCGTGCATCGATAGCAGATGATGAAGAGTTTAGCGACTTCTCATTCTAGGCCCAATCAACATCTTTAGCACCACGAACCAGTAATTGCTGGGTGTGCCACTCTAGAGTTGCTGGACTAAGAATAATTGGTTCTCCATCCGCTTGAACCCATGTTGACAGTGGAGTGGGCTTCTCTGATACTGTGCCATCGGAATTTACTGGTTTTATCTCAATACGGTTGGCTTTTTGCATCGTAATGCCCCATTTACCTACGTGCTTACCTTTTTTCATCGGCCCCATTAAAGACAGCATTGCTAACCTCGATAGCCGAGGTGCATACATTATCTGTCCATCTTCATCCAATGGAGTCACCCCAGGGCATACCATGTAACCGCCGCCGAATGTTTCTCCTGTTGTTGCAGCAAACATTGTGAAATCGATTATTTGGCCTTCCGAATCATCCAATTTCAACCATACTTTCCTTCTCTTCCAAAATGGGATTGTTGTAATTCCAAGATACGTATATTTCTTGTTCCCTCTTATCCACTTAGCTCTAGACAATTTTGCTCTAGAAATGGCGCTTGTGATTCCTGAATCCGATTCAAGGAACACCCATCTTACAACCCTTCCTTTTTGGCTAGGAAGGCCATCCCATTCATTCGATTTAGGAGCAGGATAATCTCCAGTTGCAGAGGCGGGGAATCCTTCCAATCTCCATGCTGCACATCTGCGATCTACGCCATTTACCAAAACGTCAATCGCTTGGTCGACATTTTTTCTGGAAATACCCTGAGTAATTGCATAATCATTACCTGAACCAAAGGGAAGAATACCAAGGGCAATATCGCTACCTCTTAGCGCACTTGCAACCTCGTGAACAGTTCCATCACCACCAACTGCAACTATTGGACCTTCGACGTTTTGTTGTCTTAATTCCCAAGCGATTTCGCTTGCATGGCCAACTTTTGTGGTCATGTGAGTAATCACTTCGAAACCTTTAGACTCTAATTTTACGGAAACTGCGGGCCATCTCTTGCCGCAAGTATGGTCTCTGCTGGCAGGATTTACGATGCAGTGAAGAGGCCCCATTGGTCCCTCTAGAAGGTGTTGAAGCCATCAATGCTATTGTTACTAGAAAGCGATGCACTCATGTCTAATGCCTACTTGGGTTGGTTCATGACCTGGAGTGAAGCGCAGCATGAATACATGCGCCGCGCAATCGAGGTTGCCGAAAAAGGCCGTGGACAAGTGCGTCCAAATCCATTGGTTGGATGTGTATTAGTCAAGAATGACGAAATTATTGCGGAAGGGTGGCATGACCACCTTGGTGGACTACATGCTGAACAGATGGCGATTCATGATGCAGAGGAAAAGGGGCACAATACAAATGGCTCTGTTGCTTATGTTACCCTTGAACCTTGCAATCATTTTGGAAGAACCCCGCCCTGCACAGAAGCACTTCTATGGGCAGGCATAGGAAAAGTTGTAATCGCACATGGTGACCCAAATCCAATCGTTAGAGGAAATGGAATTTCTGTTTTAGAGGAAGCTGGAATCGAAGTAGAATCTGGTTTGTTAGAGAAAGATGCCGCAATGCAAATGCGAGAATTTCTGCACTGGTGTCAATATCGCAGGCCTTTCGTCACAGTAAAAGTTGCAGTAGATGCAAATGGTTCAGTAGATGACCTATCGAAGGCTGCTGGTCGCTTTACAAGCGATGAATGTTTGAAAGAGGTCCACAAATTACGCAAGGATTGTTGTGCGATTCTTGTTGGTGCAAATACTGTGAATCGAGATAATCCCTCACTAAATGTTCGGTTAATCGAAACTCAAAGACAACCGCTGAGAGTGATTATCGATCCAAACAATCGAATTGATACAAATTCAAATGTGCTCAGTGATGGATTGGAGACGAAACACCTGACAGAAGATTTCAGAGGTTTACCAGCAACGTTAGATATGCTTGGGGACTTGGAAATACAGAGATTGTTGGTCGAGGGTGGACCGGATACAATCAACCGATTCCTCGAGGAGGGGCTGGTTGATGAATTCATTTTAGTCCAATCAGATTCAACCCACGTTGACCCAGTTTCCGCAGATTTTGACCTCTCAATCTTTACACAAATCAGTGAAGAGACTTGGGGCAAAGAATCTGTCAAAATTTTCACGAGATGATTTGATGAAGGCTAAACCTTCGGCGATAATTTCCTTGCGCGGTTGGCATCCCGCGATAGCGAGAGCCGAAGCAAAATCGATGTTTTCTAACTCGATAATTCAGCGTACTGATTCCAGAAGATTACTGATAGCCGAAGGTGAGAGCGATTGGGAAAAATCGCAAATAATGTCGGGCTGCGAATGTGTATTAATTGATGGGGGAATAACAAAGTGGAAATCCTTAGATGATCTATTGAGTTTAATTTCCCCTTCAAGAAAGGAATCTATGGCTATTGAATGCTGGAGACATGAGGGCAAAATTGACGTGGCAACACGAGATATTGAACGACATGTAGGAGGTCTATTTCACGATGAGGGCTCTACTTTTGACTTAGAAAATCCAGAGCATCGATTCGGAATTATTCTAGATAACTCTGCAGGATATGTTGCGTGGGGGTGGATGATTGGACAAGGCCCAGGCAAACACGGTTGGTCGGCAATGCGCGCAAACAAGCGCCCATTTTTCCGCCCGGTTTCTCTTGAGCCTAGATTAGCAAGAGCCGCAGTAAATATCGCAGCTGGTACGAATGATGGTTTCGTAATAGACCCTATGTGTGGCACTGGAGGCATTCTGATTGAATCTGCCCTATCTGGTAGAGAGACCTTAGGCATAGATTTTGACCCTGTGATGGTAGACGGTTGTCAGCAAAACATCGATTGGGCAGAGGTGGATGCTAGAGTTGTAAGAGGAGATGCAACTAGGGTTGATTTTCCTAGTAATGTTGCTGCAGTTGTCGTTGACCCGCCTTATGGCAGGAATTCGCCCAGTGATGAGAAATTAATCCAAGATATGCTCTCAAATGTTCTTAGACAATCAAAGGACAGTAATCTTGTGGTAATCCTGCCTGTAGAAGCTGGTGAAGATGACCTCGATGAAGAAATTACAACAGATATTGAACTTCCAGGATACGATATCGAAACCGCATTTGGAATACCTGTTCACAAGTCACTTGGCAGAGTAATGATCATCGCTAAAGCTTCGATTCAAGATTGAGCAAGCGATGAGCATCATCTTCACTGGGTTCATCGAAATCTTCAGTATATGGACACAGATCATCCAATATAGCGATATCAGATTCATCAAGAATCACTGGATAAGTGCGGCACCCCAGCGGTCTGCTATCATATACCGTACATATTCCAGGAGCCGTTGGTAAATCAGAACTTGTTGCCAAGAAGACACACGCCTTAGTTTCTTGATTGTTCAGCAAGCGTCTGATTCCCGATTCATCCCTACTGCAAAATTGCTCTTCTGATAGGCCTGTTCTTCTTGAAAGACGGCTTGCCTCTGTAGCGGTAATGGGCATTACAGTTTCTCTACAGCACATGCTGCAACCCTTCTCAACACAAGGAGAGTTACCGCCCATATCAACCCTAAATCATGAAAGCACTTCAATGAGCGCGAGGGTGTGATTCAAGAAGGGGCGGCTTTTCGGCGGTGCAGGGCAATTAGGGTAGTCTGGATATCCTTCCGGCCTTCGGAGCCGGAGACGTGGGTTCGAATCCTGCATTGCCCGCCAAATTTTCTCAAATATAGCCGTGAGGCTCAAGAGCCTGCACCCGTTGCGTGATTTATGGGCTGCAACCTTCGTGACTTGGCTAATGCTGAAGACACTACTATGGATGCAATGAAAGGCAAGAAGGTTGGAATCGATAGTTTTCTACTTGCGTTCCAATTTCTAACCACTATTCGCGACCGCTCGCCTACTGGTGATGGAGGGCCGCTGCGAGCCGATAATGGCAAAGTTGTTGCTCATTTGATGGGATTTCTTTCACGGGCATCACTACTACTCTCAAAGGGTGTAAAGCCCGTTTTCATCTTTGACGGAAAGCATCCAGATTTGAAGAAGGATGAGATGGATGCAAGAAGAGAGCGTAGAGAACAGGCCGAAGCGGACTGGAAAGCGGCACTAGAAGCCGGTGACTTTGCTACCGCACAAAAGCTAGCACAGCGTTGTGTAAAATACACACCAGAAATGGTTGAGGAATCGATTGAGATGCTATCCCTGATGGGAATACCTGCATTCAGAGCGGAAGCAGAAGGCGAAGCACAAGCCGCAGTCATGGCTGCAAATGGGCAATTAGATGCTGTAGCAACCCAAGATTGGGATGCCTTGCTATACGGTGCTCCGGTAGTAATACGTAACTTCACATCCGATGGAAGTAAGCGAATGGGGAGAATTGTGAGGGCTCAAAAAATCGAGTTGGACCAAATCCTTGCAGACAATGAATTGAGCAGAGACCAACTTATTGACCTGGCAATTATGATTGGAACTGATTTCCATCCAGGAATTAAGGGTGTAGGGCCTAAGACTGGCCTTAAGTTGATCAAAGAATACAACACCATTGAAGCTGTTTGCGAAGCAAAAGGCAAGGAAATCCCTGAAAGATTAGATGAAATTAGAGAGATTTTCAGAGACCATCCGGTAGTAGAAGTGGATGACGAAAGTCTCAATCAGGGCACTGTAGATGTGGAAGGGTTGAAGAAATTCTTAGTTGATGACAGACAATTTTCTCAGAAGAGATTTGACAACGCAATGGATTTGCTAGAGGATGCCGGACTAGTCAGAACCGGTGGCCAAACTTCTCTATTCTCTTTCTGAGATGAAACGAAGTGGGCTTGCTAAAACCGATTGCCCTTTCCATTCTGTAACCACACCTCTTGCGATGCTTTGCGCATCAGCCAATGCCTCACTGATTTTGTTGATTGGCGATGTCGGTATTCCATCCAATAATTCGCAAACTTGAGATTTTGTCATTCCAATGACCTTGGACTGTACCTCGTCCACTACTTCTTTTCGTGAATTAACTCGTAATTCATTGGTTTGCCAAACGTTTTCGAAATCCAAATACAACGATAACTTATCAAATTGTGAATCAGAACCTACTGCGATTACTACCCATCCATCACTGGTTTGGAATGCCTGATAAGGAACTAGATTTGGATGGCCTGAGCCAAGTAGCCCGGGATCGTTTCCACTTGTGATTTGATTTTGTCCTTGGTTAGCAAGAGAAGCGATAGCGCAATCCCATAATGAGATATCCAAATGTGAGTTGATGCCCGTTCTTTCGCGCTTGAATAATGCTGCTAAAATCGCATTTCCGGCATACAATCCAGTGATGATATCTATCCAAGCAACACCGACTTTCACCGGACCTGCCCCCTCCTCGCCGGTAATACTCATTATTCCACTCATGGCCTGCAAAGCCAAGTCATATCCAGGCTCCTTCGATCTTGGGCCATTCTGTCCAAAGCCGGTTATAGAGCACAAGATTACGTCTTTTGGAATCGGTCCGATTAATCTTTCAAGTTGCCCAGGTCGGAAATTTTCAATCACTACATCTGATTGTGAAATCAATTCCTGTATCGCTTGTTTGTCTTCCTTTAGATTATGGAAAATAATTTCCTTTCCACGATTGCAAGATAGATGGTATGCGGCTGTGCCATCTTCCAAAAATGGAGGTCCCCAGCCTCTAGTATCGTCTCCCCAAGGAGCCTCAACCTTAGTGACTTGGGCTCCTAAATCAGCCAGCATTTGCGCGCAATATGGCCCTGCTAGGATTCTTGATAGGTCTAACACTTTCACTCCATCAAGGACATCTGTCATACTCCTCACCCCATGTATACAAGTGATATGCATCACTAACTGACTGTGAACCTTCAAATTCTACTTCTTCCCATCCTTCTGGAATTACAGGGTCGATATATGGGTAAACTACGATGTATTCTACATCAGCCATAGCATCACAATCGGATAGTTCGGACTCCCAACCGCTATCTTTCATGCGCCAAAATCCTAGATGTTCTCCATCGCTATCAGGATCCATTGAAAATTTGAGTGAATACATTCGATGCACTGAGAACGCTGAATTCGCTAGATACAGTACATCCTCATCGTCCTCAATTTCCCCACTGAGATGTTTTCCAATTACATCTGTACCTCGAGGGCCTGAACCTGCTAAAATGTAGGAATTCAAAATCAGCATAAAGGCAACACACCCAATCATAACATTACGATTAATCTCTAATGACAGACCTTGACTGTTGGTTCGCAACATCCTAGCAAACCATAGTGGTACTAAGAGTAAAGATAGATATCTCGGAGTCTGATTAAATGATTTGTATACATCGAGAAAGTCTCTGTCCAATGCAACACATTCTGTAATCCATAACGCAGCAAGCCAGCCTATCAAGCATGCAGCAACCATTGAAGTGCCCCTCGAAATTATTCTAGATTCTTCATTTTCAATTCCATCTTGCTTGGTGAAGTATAGGATTCCACCAATTACGAAGAAGAAATACATGAAAAATGAAAATAACAATGCTGGTATGATATCTGGATTTGTCAAAGAAATTCCATTTCGTGTCAGGATTATCAGTTGAACCAAAAGTGCGATAACCGGAATTTGGATTGTATTCATCGACAATCGTGAAGAGGCAAGAAGAACAACTCCTGCAGGAATAACGTACCACAGTGGCATACCCTTGAATGAAAGAATAATCAGAGCGCAGAGCACTGGTGGAATCAACCACAAATTGATTCTCTCTTCTTGTCTAAGTGCTTTGATTATGCAGTATGTTGCGAATGCGACCAACATCAAAATTACACTTTCTTGGTAAACCCTTCCCGTAGCTCTCATCAGGGGCTGATAAATTGAGGCGAGAGCCGTCAGGCGCAAGGCCTGCTCTGCATCAAACAAGTCCTTTGTTAGCAAAAATACCGCCGCCAAGCACCCCAAACCACCGAGCAAACCCAATACGTGTAGGGTTGTTGCAGATGGCGATAGGACTGTGAACCATATTTCGAAAATTGAATGCCAAGCAAACCACTTCCCGTCAGCAGCCACCTCCGTAGGAGTTGATGCATCTGGAGCATCAGGGCGCAATGGCCCCCACTCAAGATGTGCCTCCCCGTCTTCCATTCCATCGCTGACGTAAACGGCATGAACGTGAGCATCCAAACCCAAAGGCATCAATATCGCCGCAAGCACATGCATGGCGATTCCAATTAGAAGAAGACCCTTCCAGAAGTTCTTCTCCATGTTACTCCTACGTCGATTAAGATTTGAGGCCTTTGGGCTCATTCAATCATTAACGGTGGTTTCCAGCGGCCATCGTCCCTAGCGTGGTCAAGAATATGCCAGTACACAGTATGTTCTGCTTCATCGGGGTAAACAAATGGTCCAAGTTTTGACCATGCTTTTTTTGCATTCCATGAAAGAAAAGGTATGGATAGAGCAGGGCCGCAGGTAGGAAGTGAATATCTGCATAACCAGGGTTTACTAACCAATCCAGAATCTTTCAATGCTTTCTCCACAGCCGCCCAATCTTTCCAGGGGCCCGCCTTTTTCCTGACTAACCACGATGGATTTACACTACTATCTAGTTCGAATCCTGCTTTAGCTATTACAGGGGCCATCCATGGTGCAATATACCCTGCAGGCGCTCTGAACCAAGGTCTCCAAGCATCCTTCGCAAAATCATGCAACTTAACGTCAGCCTCTACTAAAGCACTCAACAAACCCTCAACATCTTCTGGAAATGCTGACCAACAACGGTGGGTCAATCCGTGACATCCAATTGTAACCTGGGGATGATTATCGAGCAGATCGCGTAACCAATCGCTGAACTGCGGGTCATCTAATTGGTCTGCAATAACAAATATTGTCAATGAAACCTGAGTTCTATCTAGCCATTCGCGAAAATGTGACATCGCATGTTGCATTTTTTGGGATGTTCCCTCGTGTGGAACCCCTTTCGATCTTGTTGGATGGCCTTGCGATTTTGGAATATGACGTATGTCGTCAGAATCTACCGTGAGCCAAACTGGCTTCATTCAATCACCACGATTCAGTTGTATTAGATGCAAAACGTGAGGGATGGTACGATTATCTATCTCGATTGGAACAAATCCCTCGATTGCCATTCCCTTCCATTTCTTACAAATTGACTTGCAGGTTGCTAATCCTGCATCATTATGCGGATGTACTGTGATTTCGATGAGTGACTGTTCTGTTCTTTGGGATTGCCAGGCAAAAATTGCGTCTACACATGATCCAGCTATGCCTTTTTTCCTCCAACTTTTCTTTACCCAATAACCAAGATTGTAAGCGGACGCTGCTAATTGTAACTCATCGCCCAAACCAATCATTCCAACAAATGAGTTATCCTCGAGAGAATGAATCGCCCAGAAATGGATTGAATCTCCATTCCTATGCATTTCTAAATCAATCATTAGGTCTGCGATTTGACTACGGGCTTCCTCCCCTTCTTTGAGCCAAGGCAATGCTGCCTTTGCCGCTTTGGGATCTTCAAGATAGGCTTTCATTACTTCAGGTAAAATTCTCCTATTGATTGGACGAAGGATAACTTGTTCATCTACCGCAAGTTCCGGCGTTTCCAAATTTATCCCCCCTAGACACCCAAATGAGCCATTGCAGATGCAACATGTTCGTTGCCGGGCATTGCTGAATTTGCCAATTCTAGCATTGTTTTGACTTCTTCAACCCTATTCAACTGCTTGAGAACCATTCCAATGTGATAGATTAGGTCGACGTTTTCATCGGTTAAATGCGGCCCCAGTGTATCTATTGTATGAGCTGCCTCATCGTGTTTTCCACTCTTCACTTGTTCCAGTGCACTAACCACTTCACGATGGACTTGTCTCGGGTCCCAAGCGTCTGCCTCAGCCCAAGGCCAAATCCTATTGTTGGTAATCTCTGGACTAGGCACTGATATTTCTGGAGATTCTACAATCTCGGATGTACCTTCTGTGGATTGAGCGATTTCTGGAGCAGGAATTTCTTCAGATATCTCGGGCGGGTTGGGAGTATCTTCAGGTGATGATTCTTCAATTGTGTTTACATTAGCAGTAGGTTGGTTTTCACCGGAAGATAGCGCCTGGTCATGGCCGACCATTGACATATCAGGGATATCTGGTAGATCAGGTAAAACGACTGCAGGCGTTGGAGCAGGGGCCTTTTTTACGGTCAAGTCGATTTTGTTATCATACAAATCGTCAGGCGGAAGTGAAGGCAATTCAGAACCTCCAACGTGGCCTAGTAAATCATCGTCTACCTTAGAAGGAGTTGCTGGTGAAAAGACTGCTCCCTTGCCTTGATGAACGGGTTCAGGAACTTCTGCAAATGGGTCAACTTTCTTAAATTCCAATTTAGGAACATCTTTGATTTTCTCTCCAACGTCTTCTGCGGTGACATCGACTGGTGCATGACTAACAGTGTCGTGCATTTCGGGGGAAGAGGATTCCATGAATCCGATTTTTTCGGGTTCTTCAGATTCAAAATCAGTTACAGCGTACTGTTCGACTTCAAGTGGGTCTTGGTCGAGATTTAATACGACATCAAGAGCTTCGCCTTCCTCCCAAGAATCATCTTCATCTGACATCAATTCATCGAATATTGAATTACTAACTTCCGTAGAAATTGGTTCGCCCTGGTCACGGGGCGCTTTGTTAAGTTCGTAATAGCACTGAACGCAGGTGATTGCTCCGACTTTGTTTACGAACTCGCAGTAAGGGCAAGTCTCGCCCTCAACTTCCGCGGTCGATTTACGTCTGAACATAGTTACCAGCAGAAGTTGCGCTACTCATTTCGTTGTTAAGTCTCACCTCTTCTCGACCATCGACAACATGCTATACCAGCGCCTTTACCGTTTTGCTATGGCCGAGAGGGGTGGTGTGCGAAGAATGAACACTCGGCCTAGTGGAAACAAGACTACCAAGATTGCACATGAAGCCAAATGGAGGAAGTCCCAAGACCACTTTGAATGCTTCACAAACCTTATTCAAATCGAACTGGATGATGAATTAAATCAAGTTCAGGAAAGATGGAAAAGTTGGTCAAAACAAAAAATGGTTAATGCAGGCTTAGCCTTATTTGACCTGACTGGTAGAACCTCTGGCAGATTTTTCGGTGACTCAATTTTGGTTTTTGAGGTTAGAGGAGGTGGCCCGCTTCCCTTCCACAGATTTGGTCATGGAGACATGGTCATCATTTCTAGGGCTAGGCCTTGGGGCGAGAAGGTAATCGAAGGAGTCGTCTTAGACAGAAATAATTCACGTATTCGAATAGTTGCAAAAGATAAACCAAGTGATTTGAGAAAGGGTGGATGGAGACTTGACAAAGGAGCAAATAGAGTAGCTCATGATAGAATGCATGAGGCTTTGATATCCTTTCATTCAACAGAAGGTGACGGGGGTACGGTCCTGAGAGACTTACTGTTATGTCAGCCTCACGACCTAGCCACTTCAGCACAACGTCCACCAGAAATCCATGGACAGAAAATCAGACCTCTAAACCTCAAAGGAATGATGTTAGACGATAGCCAAAAAATAGCGATTGAAACAGCATCAAACCAGAGATTAACGATGATACAGGGCCCTCCTGGAACCGGAAAAACACATACTGCAGTTCATCTTTTGAAAGCGCTGATCGATATGGGAAGAGGTCCCATTCTAGCCTGTGCCGAGTCAAATGTAGCCGTTGACAATCTGCTTGAGGGGTTGATCGACTTGGGTGTTAAAGCTGTAAGATTTGGAAGACCTGTTAAAGTTAGAGAAACCTTGAGAGAGGCTACGCTGGATGCCATCGTTTCCAAACATCCAAAGCAGGATGAAATAGCATTTATTCGGGAAGAGACCGAGGGAATTAGGTCCAAATTGCACGACTTGAAAGGTAAAGATAGAGGTATGGCGCACAAGGATATCAACAAAAATTATCGAGAAATTCGTGAATTAGAACAACGAATTACCGATGAAGTGTTGTCGGGCGCAGAGGTCCTATGCACCACAAATATCGGTGCAGGTCACTTCACAATAGCAAATCGGAAGTTCTCAATTGTACTTATCGATGAAGCCACTCAAGCAACAGAGCCTTCCTCTTTAGTACCGATAGTAAAAGGTGCAAGGCAACTAATTTTGGTTGGAGACCACAGGCAATTACCACCTACAGTAACGTCTCATAGAGCTGAAGAAGGTGGCTTAAACATCCCACTGTTTGAAAGATTGTTGTCAAATGGAATACCCGCTCACATGCTGACAACTCAATACAGAATGCATCCAACAATCCGTGAGTTCCCCTCTGCAAGATTTTACGAAAACCGGCTTGAAGACGGTTGTACGCGAGCTGACAGGCCGCCTGCTGCGGGTTTCTTGTGGCCAGATTGGGATAAACCGGTCTCGTTTGTACCTGTTCACGGCTCTGAGATTGAGGAAGAGGCTGGTTCTTCAAGGTCGAATATGGATGAGGCTGCGATTGTTATCAAAATCGTGAACGACTTATTGTTGCCTGGAGATTTGAGTCCCGAGGATATCGGAGTAATCTCTCCCTATGCTGGGCAGGTTCGACTAATTCGAAGTATGACAAACGATGAGATTGAAGGATTAGAAATCAAGTCGGTTGACGGTTATCAAGGTAGAGAAAAAGAAATTATCGTTTTATCAACAGTGAGAGCAAACGAAAATGGAAAGGTAGGTTTCTTGTCTGATTTCCGTCGATTAAATGTCGCCCTTACAAGGGCTAAGCGTGGCTTAATTGTGGTAGGAGATGATAGAACCTTACGCAATGATGCAACTTGGTCTAGTTGGCTAGATTGGATTTCTGATTCCAATCTTATGGCTTGGCACATTGTAAACTCCTGAAGGCAGGGCTTTCATAGGAATGTCTCCAGCCCGAACCATGGCGGACTCTCCGGTAAGCATCCACAAGCCGGGAACCATGGCACAGGCTGCAGTTGCTGCTACCGCTCCTGAAGGAATGCTAATTGCACCTATTTGGAAGAGAATGGTGGCACTGGCTCTAGACGCTTTTCTTGTAACGCTAATTTTAGCGCTATTTGCTAGAATGGTTTTCTTCAACTACCTCATGGCTGTTGACCTTCTATTTTCCTCGCAAGCTCCCTATGTGATAGGTGCATGGACAATTCATCTAACATTCTACTGGCTTTACTTCAAGTATACCGGCAGAAATTATGGAAGATCTCTCGGCCAAAGAGCAATGAGAATTGCTATCGTACATGACGATGGCAGTTTACTTGGAATCGACCATTGGGGAAGAAGAGCCGCTTACAAAGTCAAGTACGTGATTCCGTTTATCGGTGTTTTACTTGGATTGTGGGATGTTTACAAAACTTGGAAACATGAGACAAAAAGAAGCCCTGTAGACTTAGCAAATCATACAGTTGCGGCAGTTGACTGGTCGCTGCCAGTAAATACCCGTAATGGCCTAAGATAAACGGTCGTAGCACGGTGGTATTCAAGTACGGCTGCGTTAGTCGCATCAATGGTGAGGTTATGGGCGTAGCAACAACTGGAAGTAGTGGCTCTCTTCAAGCCGAGGTAATTGATATCAGAATGGACATCAATGATGACGACGAAGATGTTGTTATTGCAAAAGTGTCTATCACCAACGAAGCACCTGTACCGATGGGAGGCCTAGACGTCGCCGTTATTACACACCTAGGTGCAAAACACCATTCCCAAGAAGGCGTAACAAGCCTTGGCCCAGGCATACAGAGAGATTGGACTTTTGAGTTCCCACTCGATTCAGGGGAATGGACATTCGTACTAGCAGGCTCATCTAATGAAATTAAGATGGGGCCTTTCCCTTATGATTTCGAATACAGTGCCACACAAGGAAGAAAGCTATCAAGCAATATTGGTTCTTCATTATTCACCGGTGCATTCGACCAAAGTCTCGGTGATTTTGGAAATGTGAAGGAAAGAGAAATGATTGACTCATCCAAGGTTGTATTGACCTCCTACTCTGCTGAAAATTCAAGGGGAGGAGAGACTCTCATCAAGGCGGATTTAGACAAATTATCTACAGGAATGACCTCCACAAGCGACGCACGTGAGGCTCCAATTTTGAATGCTAATCCGGTAAGAGACGCACCATTATCGCAACCATCTCGAACCGAAGACCCATTGTTGGCTCATGCCCCTAGTTCGCAATCGGTCAGAGATTCTCCTATTGCTGAACAGGCCCCTCCTGCAGACCTATTGGCTCCCCTTACTCCACCCACTCCGCCTTCTAATCCCGAACCTGTTACCAGTGACCCACTATCTGCTCCGCTTACCCCACCTAGTCCCCCAGGTCCGCCAACGCCACCAGCAGGTCCGCCAACGCCACCAGCAGGTCCACCAACTCCTCCCGCACCACCGGGCCCACCAGGCCCGCCAACGCCGCCAGCAGGACCACCAACTCCTCCAGCACCACCGGGCCCACCAGGCCCACCAACGCCACCAGCAGGTCCACCAACTCCTCCAGCACCACCGGGCCCACCAGGCCCACCAACGCCACCAACTGGTCCGTCAGGCCCACCTGCTGGCCCTCCAGCAACCACTGAAAATCTAGGAGATTTACCTCCAAAACCAGACATTTGAGGAGATCGTTATGTCTGACGATTCATTTGTTTTAGAGATGTGTGGTAACAAATCTGCGTGGCAGATTCAAGTCGATGGAATCGAAAAAATCGATTTGGATTTAGTCGGTGGAAAAATCGAAAGTGCAGGTTACACCGTTGGTATTAGAACAAGACTTGCATGGACCTTTTCCGGACCCGCAGAACTTACCCTTTACCCAAGCGGTAAATTGTTAGTAAAAACAGAGGATAAGGAATTAGCAGCAAGGATTGCTAAGGAACACGTTGAATCATGGGTCAGAGCGTGATTAAATGAAATCTCATCTCGAAAGCGGTGGCTTAGTGGTTTATCCTACCAGTACTTTACCGGGTTTGGGATGCTTACCAATCAAATCTGGTTTAGACAACCTATACGCTACAAAAAACAGACCAGAATCGATGCCTGTAAGCTTGGGTGTTGCAAATATGGAACAAGTTAGTGAGATAGTAGAGATTCCTAATTTTCTGAATGAATTCCTTTCTGAATTTGTTAAAGGTGGGATTACAACAATACTTCCTGCACACCAAGAACTTGATTCTAGGCTAGGCGGGAACAACGTTGCTATCCGCGTTTTTGCTCATCCAGAGGCTATTTCCCTCGCAGAGAAATTTGGACCGATCACTGCCACATCGGCTAACGAATCCGGAGTTGATCCAGAATGTGATACTGAAGTTGCGGCAAGAATTCTAGGTATTGACCAATTTGTTCCTGGAATCTGTCCTAATGGCCTTGGTAGCACCTTTGTGAAATTAGAAAAAAATGAGGCGGAAATACGTGGTTGGAGGCTAACCGTTATGAGAGAGGGCGTTGTACCTCTTCATGACGTGATGAGATGGTGGACGATTCCAGCCTGAAATATTGGCACGATGCGGGCCATGTTGCTCGCAGGACCCTCGAGGCCATGAAAGACGAGATTTCCGTTGGCAAATCGTGGGACGAAGTGATAAATTCCGCAGAGAGATTCATCAGAAGAAATGGGGGGAACCCAGCATTCCCTGTCACCATCGCCGTCGATGATTTGGCAGCACACTACACAACAGACCATTCAGTAATCGCTCCAGAAGGATGGGAGAGAGAGATGGTCTTTCAAAATGGAGACTTAGTAAAACTAGACGTTGGAGTTCACATCAATGGGCACATTGGAGATAATGCTCTAACAATAGAAGTTGGAAACAGAGGAAATCACACTGAACAGATTAAGGCGGCAAAGGAAGCAAGGGATTCTGCAATCGAGATGTTACACCCGGGAACACCTTGGTACAAGGTCGGTGCCGCAGCTGCCCAGCCATCAATAGATGCAGGTTTTCAACCGATCAGAAATTTGTGCGGACATCAACTCAAGCCCTATGAACTACATGCAGGTGTAAGTGTTCCATCATACGCATGTGGGCCTGACAATCCTGGATTCAAAGGCGTTGTTGAAGAGGGTTCTGTGTATGCAGTAGAACCATTCAATACAACTGGAAACAGTGGAATGATTAAGAATATAGGAGCCCAAAACTCATCTAACATCTACAGAGTTACCAAGAAAGGGCTTTGGAGAAAGGCATTGTCAAGGAAACAACTGAAACCTCTTGGAGCGCAATTGGCTAGGAATCTTGAAGAGAGATATTCAACTCTACCATTTGCTGAGAGATGGGCATTCCCAATGTTAGAAAAACCATTCCCAGAAGCTGATGAAGCAAGCAGACAAAGCAAATGGAATGCACTGGTAAAGAAATTGATTAGCATAAGATTCCTTGAAACGTATCACGCACTTGGTTGCCATGATGGTGGAATGATCGGCCAGTTTGAGCACACTATATTGGTGAATTCAGGTGGGCCGGAAATTCTTACAGTCGAGTGAAATTTTTTGTCAGTGTTGTTATCTTCTAAACAACAATATTTTCAAAAAAACTGTCAAAATGGTTATTTGCCGTAACACCTTCGGTCTAGTTGAACAGGGCTGTTGAAGTTCTCGTTGAGTGCATCCCATCCCCTCTCCGTTGGCTCTCACCCTGTTCACCTTAACTCGCTCTAGCCGAAAGGCTGGATATTTCGATTGTAATTTTCCTATAAATTTCGATGATTTTTGCCTATACAAATCGTATGTACCACTCATTCGGTGTAATATTTTGGGAAAATGGTCCGACTGTAAATGCTCCGCAGTACATCGGTTTTTCCCACTAAAATGGACTTTGTTCGGCGGAGATATTATATAGCGCGGCGGTTGTGGGACATGTATCCCCCGCTTGGGGGAGGAGGACAAGAATATGAACAACGAGAACCGAAACGAAGAGGCAGTCAGCCCAGTTATCGCTACCATCCTAATGGTTGCAATTACTGTAGTTCTGGCTGGTGTATTGTATGTATGGGCATCTAGCCTAGCCGACGACTCAACCGGCGGCGGTCTAGACAAGTACCAGTTCGACGACAGAGACGCAGCAGGCACAATGTCTGATGCAGCTGGAGAAAAGCTAGTACACATCAAGATGACCCAAGGCGATGACCTAAGCTGGTCCGTCCTAAAGGTATCAATCGTAGTTGACGGAGGAAACTCCCTAACCTGCGCTGATGCTTCCAAGGATGACGGAACCGCAGACTGCACATACGAAACAGACGACGACAACTATTGGAGCACATCTGAAGAAATTACCATCAACGAAGGCGATGTAGACCTTTGTGATGGAGCAGACGGTGGCTGTGATGTAGACGTCACTCTAACAAAGATCGGTGTCGGTAACGAAGATGACAAGGTTATCCGTGAAGTTACTGCATACGCTGATGCAAACAACTGAAGTTCGAATAATTGAATAGAAGTTAGTATACGAGAAATTCTCGAAGTTGCCCCTCTGGAAGCCTCGGCTTCCAGGGGGGCTTTTTTTATTTTCAAATCGTAAATTCAGCGTTGAGATAATGCTTCCCTTACATCTGTATGTTGCTGCCACATGTGCAGACTCTTGCCCCTACCGGAGTGTATCAATGCAATCAGTAAATTCTCCAAACCACACATGATTACTCCTGCGGTTCTAATTCCAAAAAACGTCTTATTTGAGCGTGCTAATATCCAAGATACTAGACAATAGAGTTCAACTGCTGATAGTGCTACTGTCAAGGAAGTTTCTGGAAGATATGCGATATTTCGCATAATGGCAATTGTTGCCCCTGCAAAAATTGCCAAAGGAGAGACTATATGCATCCAGGCATTTCTTCGCAAAATCTTTGCAAACCTGCCATCTCTTTTCGAAAACCAATGCTTCCTCTTCCTTGCTAACAAACGGATTAATCCTTGAGCTCTGCGTACCTTCTGTCTTCGCTGTCCTTTTCCTGTTAACGGCATTTGATCGCTAAAATTCAATTCAGGATCTTGTATTGACCTTAGTCCATTTAATCTGACGGCTGTTGCAATTTGGGCATCGTCAGCATTCGCTGAAAAATAAAGTTCTGAAGATGATACACTACCACTTCTCCAAGCGATTAGAGACCCCTCCAGAAATGGTGTACTATCATAGGCAGATTCCCCGACTCTAAGCATAGAGTACATATCTCGATGATGGTTTTCATTAGCCATATCGCCCTCTCGATTTGGCGTTCCTCCAACTGCACCGATTTGTGGATTGGAGAACCAGCGGTTTATTCGCTCCAAAGCACCGGGCATAATTGTAGCATCTGCGTCAGTCATTACGATTATTCCTTCAAAATCTTCTAATTCATCTAGAGCTAAACCGACTGCAGTAGTCTTTCCTTTCCTAGTGGACATAGGTATTATCTTCCAAGATTCGAAAGCCTCGGGAAAATCCTCTAACCATGATTTTGCCCTAGCTAAGGTTGAGTCATCTGATGCTGAATCAACCAACAATAGATTTGCTTTGAAATCCTGTTTTGCTAAATTGGATAATTTTTTTTCAATAATCAATTCCTCATTCCACACAGGTAATAGAATCGTAATTTCTAGACCTGACAATTCCTCTGGACAGTCCAATCTCTGATTCTTCCAACTAGCGCAAGATAGACGATGGATTGCAAAAGGTGCAAACCCAACGGCGGCTAAACCTAACTCACCGTAGGCCAACCATTCACCTGCCATATTGCAGCCACTGTATGATTTACACTTCAACAAAACCCTTGTAGAATCATGCATCAATGCTATTGCTGGGGAGTTTAGAGCAGTCCATATGCGCAGGGTTGTTCACGTGGGTCCCCTTATGGCACCAGGTGGTATGGCTTCGGTTATCGAAACCCTCGCTGCAAACCCTCCTGAAGGATGGAGGGCTTCTTCTTGTAACACATTTTCAAGGCGAGGTAAATTACAGAAACTGCGAAGATGGCGTATCGCCAAGAATGAAATCAAGAATGGCAACTTCGACTTAATCCATATACACAGTGCATCTGACTGGTCATACAAAAGAAAATTGTCTATTGCAAAAATCGCAAACGCTCCAGTCATTTTTCATATCCATTCAGGAAAATTTGACATCGATACAAAATCTGACCTAGATGATTACCAAGTCGTTTGCCTCTCGCCTTCGTGGTCCGAGAAACTGAAACCGCTCATTGGCGATTCTATTTCGGTTCCTAATCCTGTTAATCCGAGATTCATTTCGGGTTTGCAAAGAGGTAATTTTACCCTTTTAATGGGACGTAATGACCCTGTTAAGGGCCATGCGTTTGCCTATTCACTAGGGCTAGAAGACCTGCGAGTAACAGGCGTGGAAACCGCTCCAGAAGGAGTTACTGCCCTTGGATGGGTGAGTGAAGAAGAGAAGTGGAATTTATTGCACACTGCTGGATGTCTGATTGTTCCATCAAAGTATGAAGGACAACCAATGGTTATCTTGGAAGCACTTTCAGTTGGTTGTCCAGTGGTTGCATCAAATAATATTCCAGACCTGCCTGATTGCGTTAGGGTCGTCGACTTGGGCGATGAAGGTGGGTGGAGGGATGCAATAGCAAACCCGATTACCGAAGGCCTTGAAGAAGCGGTCGCTAAGCATCATGTCGAAATTGTAAGCAAGCAATGGGGAGAAATCTATGACAGGATTATCGATTCCAGAGCATCTATTGAATGAGACCATGATAGAGTATCTTCTGCGTATTTACGAGATTCGTTTTGTAATTGAGAAAGCGTTTCTCTGTCCAGTGATTTGATCCAAGTAACTGTACTGGTGATGAAATCCTTTTGTGTGAATAGTTGCAACCAATCCCCTGAATCCTCAATACGGTGACCTGTATGGTCGATTCCACAAATTACCATTCCACCGGCAAGGTATTCTGAGCGCTTCAATGGACTTGCTAGGCCCCATACTTTGTGGTCTGGCATCGGCAATAAGCCAATATCATAGGTAGCAAGTTTTGCTGTTAACTCCTTTTGCGGAAGGGCCTGTGTCACTTCTAGGCCTTCCATATCGATACTTTGTAGGCGACCTAATGCATCTCCGGTGCCGTGAATGTGTAAAGTTGCGTCAACTCCTTGCGAGTGCAGTCCTGCTAAAACCATTGGAAGAGACATTACACCTCGATGTACGTCTACTCTTCCATGATACGCCAGTTTAATTTGTCCTTCTTTTAGCGATGGTTGGAATAACTCAAGGTCAACTCCTGCAGGGATAACTTGTATCGACTTACCTGTGAACTTGGTTTTGTTAGTGACGAATTGACTATGTGCGCCAGAAACCGTTGTACCTTTGTTTGCCTTTGACCATGCTTTACGCCATGGGCGCCATTGCAACATTGCTAAGATTCCATTATCCGCAGGGGGACCTCTGTCGATTAGTACCACTGGTGGGTTAATCTTTTTCGCAATAGAGAATACTGGCCAGTCAATTAAAACTACATCTGCAGAATTAATATCCCCAAGATGTTCGTGCAATTTTTTGACTACACTTCTAGCTTGGAATCCTCTACGACTACTGCGCTGAATGGGATGATGTTTGAATCCGTTTGCTACTGAATTGCCTGGTGAAAAAAAATCAACAGAATGCCCTTTGGCAACCAATCCATTAGCAAGGTGAATTTGAGTTGTTGAACACAAATCACTACCTAAAACCCTAGAGGAGAGCCAAACAATATTCACGAAAGGCCCTCCTTTAGCGTAATCATTTCTCCTACCGGTAAAGTGCTTAGCAATAGGGAAATGTCTGCTACTGATGTGTGAATATCTCCTGCTCTTTCTTCTGCAAACACTGGAGGACTCATTTGAGGATTCAACTCATTGAGATTCCCGATTAAGTCCAAAAGTGAAGTCGCAATACCGGATGCAACATTCATCTCTTTAGGCAAATCTCCAGTTTCAAGGCACAACCCAATGATTCGCACTAAATCAGATACGTGGACGAAATCTCTGACTTGAGTACCATCGCCAAATATGGTGCATTCTTTACCTAGAGAAATCGCCTTCTTGAATGCAGGTATAACCGCTGCATACCCGCCTTCTGAGGATTGGCCTGGCCCATAGACATTGAAGAAGCGCAGCGAACATGTCTCAATCTCAGATCTTCGAAGTAACTCTTCTCCAACGATTTTTGAGACCGCATAAGGTGATTGAGGCATCATTGGAGCATCTTCACCAATTGGAATGTCCTCGCAGTCGCCGTAAATTGCAGCACTAGATGCGAAGATAATCTTCTTGACTTCAGATGTTTCGGCTGCTGAAATAATCGATTTAGTTCCATCAACATTGATTGAAAGCGTCTCATCGGGATTATCTATCGATTGGGGAACTGAAATTTGTGCTGCTAAATGAACGATGTAATCAATTCCATCAAGATGCAAACTGTCACGAATGTCTGCAGTGATGCATTCCCATGGGTGGCTATCAGTGTGCATAATATCCAAAGAAATCACATGATGGCCTAAGCCTTGCAAATGACGGCATAGATGGGTGCCGATGAAACCGCTACCTCCGGTAACTAGCACGCTCGGCATGGGCAGTCGTTAACGAAGGGGGTGAACATACCTTCGCTTGTTTAAGCCACTGTATTGAAGAACAGAAGCCCTCGCACTTACTTTCATGGGCTGGACTCCTGAGTTCGCTAATCAAGCTGCTAAAGGCGACTTGACTGTGGGAATCATTGGCCTAGGCTATGTCGGATTGCCTACTGCAATTGGTTTCCATGATTCCGGATTCAATGTCTGGGGGGTCGATATTTCTCAAAGAACTGTTGACATGGTTAAGCGCGGTGAAAACCCAACAGGTGACCCTGATGTTGACGACATCATTCCTGCACCAGGAAGCGAGAGATGGAATATCACCACTTCCACAAGTGAGGCAGTCCCTCATTGTGATGTTCTCCTAGTCACTGTTCCTACTCCCGTAACTGAAGACCTCAAGCCGGACTTGAGCTATGTTCAGAAAGCAGGACGTGCTGTATTTGAATCACTGAACAGAGGTTCTCGAACGATTGTTGTGCTCGAGTCTACTGTCTACCCTGGCGTAACTGCACAAACTTGGTTGCCAGAATTGGAAGACCTTGGTTTGGAGATTGGAGTCGATGTGGAAATTGCTTATTGCCCTGAGAGATTCAACCCAGGAGACCCTGCCCATGGCGTAAGGCAGGTTGCTAGAGTCATAGGTTGTTCAAACCCGGACGTGGGAGAGGGCCTTGTCGGATTGTATAGTCGTCTTACATCAGAAGACGTGCGGTATGTTGGAAAATTGGAAGTTGCTGAGGCTGCTAAAGTAATCGAGAATGTTCAGCGCGACATCAATATCGCACTTGTTAACGAACTAGCACGTATTTTCCCTGAACTAGACGTTGATGTCGAAGATGTTCTTTCAGCTGCAGCGACTAAGTGGAACTTCCACCGATATACTCCAGGTGTAGGAGTAGGAGGCCACTGTATCCCTGTTGACCCATACTACATGATGCAAAGGGCTGCTGATGTTGGTGTTCCTGCTGAACTAATCACAGCGGCTCGTGCGGTAAATCGAACCATGCCAATCCATGTTGCAGGCGTTCTCAATGAATTGCTCTACAAGGCTGGCGTACCAGCAGGTGAAGGCAAGGTTCTGCTTCTAGGTTGGTCATACAAGGCAGAAGTTGGAGACCCTAGGGAAACTCCTGCAGAACCTTTGACTGATGCACTACAATCCAAGGATATTGCAGTTGCAGCATACGATCCTCACCTCAATGCAGAAGATTTCCCTGAAGGCGTCGAGGTTGTCAGCGACATTGACTCTGCCGAAGGATATGACATGGCGGTTCTCATTACTGCACACAAGGCATGCCAGGAGATTGATTGGGCAGGGTTGGCATCTAGAATGCGAAATCCAATCCTATACGATGGACGTCGTGTTCTTGATTTGAACTCTCTAGAGAACTCTGGATGGCAAGTTCACGCTGTTGGACGACCTTGATTCATTCAGTGTATACTGACGTATACCGCTGAACTAAATTATCCCATGAGCGTTCTTTTTCAACCCAAATCTTTGCATGTTTTCCTAATTTTTCTCTAAGAGTTGAATTTTGGATTAATTCTTCAATTGCTTTGACTAGCGATGATAATTCGTTGCTCTCTGTAACGATTCCTGTTACCAAATTTTCTACGATTTCAGATAATGCTGGTAGATTGGTCACAATTACTGGTAAAGATTGAGCCATTGCTTCAAATGGTTTCAAGGGAGTTACCGTTCTAGTAACAGGATAATCCGGACGGCTAACAACAAATATGTCTATCAAATCATAATATTGTTTCACCTCTAGATGTGGCACTGGGCCAGTAATTAATGTCCTGTCTTCCAATCCTAGATTATTTGAACGATCTCTCAATTCATTTTGTCCATTAGATCCGGTTAAACAAAAGAATTTCACATTATGACCTTTCTTAACCAATTCAGAAACCGCATCTACGGTCATATCAACTCCTTCTAACTCTCGTAGAGAGCCAATGTAACCCACAGTGATTTCACCATCTAATTTGTCTAATTCATACTTTATTGATTCGAATTTAGAAGACTCGATATTTGAGTTGCCCTGCTCTATTCCATTGGGAACGATTGTAATCCTGTTTTCTGGAATCCCGCGCACCAGCAAATCTTGTTTCAATTCATTTGAAATCGCAACAATGGAATCGGCTGACCTTAAGACCTTATTTTCCAATCTTCTGAACCTTGAATATGCAAGCCCGTTTCTTTTCCATCGCCCATTAGCCACTGCGGTTTCTTCCCACATACCTCTCATTTCGTAAACAAATTTCTTTCCCAGTTTCTTGGCTACATTCATTGATGGTATTCCAACACGGTAAGGGGTATGCGCATGGATAACATCAATCCCATTTTCTTGTACATAATTAGAAATTTGAGATTGAAAATGCTTCATCAAAACTCTTTCCTCCCAAACCCTGTAAGGGATTCTGAATGGTTTTTTTACCAGCCTACCTAGTTTGAAAAAGCCGAAGTATACAAAATCATACATTTTTTTAAGAAACGTTTTCTGTTTTTCCTCTGCTTCCATTTTCTTGGAATCTAGCTTTGTAAATTTTCGAATAATTTTTTGACTCAATGGTAATTTTCCAGATATGAAAGATGGATGTTTGCACCTAAAGTAACGTATAGAGTCATGAACAATTTCTTCCTGCATCAATTCCCTTTTTGGATAGAATGGCGAGGTTATCGCGTGAACCTCAATACCATCTAACTGCATTTGATACTTCAAAATCATGTGAGACCTAATTGCATATCCATTAGTATCGGGGTGGCTGTTTGCCAATACGTGTAAGACTCGTATGCGACCCACTCCTATTGTTCGATACTCTGTAATAATACGTCAACAATTCTTGATGATGTCTTTCCATCCCAATATTTTGGAATTATCCCAGATTTGCCATTTCCTTGCAATGCTTCTAATCCAGCCGAGATAATTTTGTCCTTGTCAGTGCCTACAAGTTGATTTGTTCCTTGTGTAATTGTTACCGGCCTTTCAGTATTTTCACGAATGGTTAGACAAGGAATGCCAAGAGCAGTAGTCTCTTCTTGCAATCCTCCTGAATCGGTTAGAACAAGCTTTGACTTTGACATCAAAGAAATAAAATCAAGATAGCCTGCTGGTGGAGTTATCTTCATTCCAGGTATGGATTCGATTCGACTGTATAACCCGAAATTCTCGGCCATTTTTTTTGTTCTTGGATGCATAGGAAATACAAATTCAACATCCCCCGATATTTCTTCAATAGCTGATATTATGTCTGTAAATACTGATTTATCATCAACATTAGAAGGCCTATGTAGAGTTACTAGAACATAATCTTTAGAAATTTCATATCGGGATAGAACATCAAGGTTTTTTGCCACATCTAAATTTGAAAGCAAGCTGTCAATCATTACATTTCCAACCATGTGAATCTTGGATTGATCTACACCTTCACTCAGTAAGTTTTCATCACCATCATCTGATGGTGTCAGCAGGATTTCGCAAATTGAATCGGTCACAATCCTGTTTATTTCCTCTGGCATTTCTCTATCGAAAGAACGTAGCCCGGCTTCGACGTGAGCGCATTTGATATTCAATTTCGCGCTCACCAAAGAGCAGGCAAGAGTTGAGTTCACATCTCCTACCACAACAACCATTGATGGATTATACTCCAAGCAAACCTGTTCAAATTCAACCATCACTTTAGCGGTCTGAGTTGCGTGACTCCCACTACCAATCCCCAGATATATGTCGGGCTTTTTCATCTTCAGGTCATCGAAGAAGACCTTTGACATATTGTCGTCATAGTGTTGCCCTGTATGGAGAAGAATGTTAGGGATTCCTCGCGAATCTAACTCTTTTTGAATTGGAGCGATTTTCATGAAATTTGGACGAGCCCCTACAACTAAAATAATTGGATTCATGTTGTTACCACATCTCATTCTCTAGTTTTGAAAAGATGACTTCTAATCCATATTTTTGCTCAATCAACTCTCGATTCGACCGTTCTTGGTCACCAAGATTTGTTGACAAAATTTTAGACAGAGCCTCTCCAGTATTATCAATCACCCAATCCTCGGTATAGATTTCTTTCGCACCATCCCACGGCCAAATTATCGGAACTGCACCACTGGCTACCCCATCAGCAATCGAATAATGGAATGATTCGAAATCACTTGGAGAAAGAACATATCCGATCTTTCTGTACCAGGAAGACAACGAAATTGAAAATTCATCCCATGAAACTGATAATTTCAACAGATGTTCTTTGTCTATCCTTTCGAATTGTGAGGAATAGTATTCCATTTCTTTTGCCCGATTTGGTGCCTTCATGAATTCAATATTTCTCGGATCTTTACCCTTGATTATTAATTTCCAACTTGAATCTAATTCTGCTAATCTATTAATTAAGTTGAGAGCCCTGTCTAATCTCTTTCTCTGTGGCACAATTCCAATTATCCCGATGGTTTTGTTTGCAGTTGGAAGTTTATCTTGGTTTAAACGGTCTACATCAACATAGTTGGGAATCACGATGGTTAATTCTCTATCCCAATTAAACAATTCAATCGCTTCTTCACGCACATGTTCTGCTACAAAAATAAATTTGTCTACACCGTCAGTATCCACATTCACTGGGAATATCCTTGCTCTCTCATTAACTTCTTGCAAATGAACCCTTACAATGTGTTTTTGCTCTTGAGAAATATTGTTTGAATACCAAACTGAATTTGCTAAACCCCATTCACTGAATATAACCTCAGCCCACTTCAACAACGACCTTGACCTCTCAATATCAAGTGGCTCGCCCCAACCCCACCTATCTCTTCGAACATAATGCCCTTTAATTTTCAAATAAGATTCAAACTCCCCTATGAACTTCAAATCATGTCCATTCAATATTATTCTCTTGTATTCATTTGAGTGTTTGTCGTAAAGTGATTGAATAAATGGTTCAATAATTTCTATTCTTGAACTTGATATTTCGTGCTTCTTTACCTGAAGTGAATGACTTTCAAAATCAATCTCTTCGATTATTGGAATGAGTCTGTTCAACAATGGGTTAATTTCCTTAGCACCCGCCACAAATAATGGATAATCATCTCCAAATAATTCAACGTTTAATTCATTACGAGTTACAATTGATGGGATGCCTTGACGAGTATTTTCAATCAACTTAGTCGACATTTCAAGAGTGTTTGATTCTAATAATGGAGAGCGATAACACCATGCTACATCCATTTTACTCATCAATTCTAGTGCCTCAGCACGCTCCATTCCTCCATGCCAAGTCACATGAGAACTATCTTCGAGCAATGACAGGATTTCAGCATAAAAATTAGGATGCTCTGGTGTGCTTTTGTGAATTTTATCTCCGATAATGTGGATTTCGACTTCAGAATTTCCTTCCGTTGACTTAATCAATTCAGTAATTCCCCAGAGCGGTGCTATTTTCCCACTGTAACCAATTTTCAATTTGTCGATCATCTTTCTCTCGAATTGAACATCTTCAGTGTCTGGAATCATTGGCGGAAGCAATGTCATTTTTTCATCTGAAACCCCGAATTGAGAGGAAAGGTCCTCCTTAATCTGCTGGGTTTGAACGAAAAATCCTCCAACGAATTTCTCTAAATCTGGAATCAGAGTTTCAGTATTTGGTTTGTTCTTACGCGTTCCATCTGTATCGATAAAATAGTAATCTGTAAGATATGGATAGACTCTTTGCCAAAGACTCTTTTTGCCCAAAGAAAAAGACGATACTTCTAACCCTCTCAAAATTATTGATTTGTATCCCCCATATATTCCATCCAATATCTCAATCAAGTTTATTGCATCTTCTGCACTAATTTTTCCTTCTTTAATTCCGAAATGCTTCGGCTCAATAATTTTGATATCCGGGCATTCGATTAGTGGTTTTAACAAAATTTCACGAGTAATATCAGATTTGAGTAATAGGTGTACGGAAACATCAGTTTGAGAAAATGCTTCACATAGTGACATAAGCCACACCGAGGAGCCATCAATAATGTTGGTATCTAAATCTCCATAGATAATCACTGACGGTTTATGATCAATTTCAAGTTCGTTCCTACCGATTAGCTCGAGGTAGTTTCTTTCATAATCATCTGACAATCCATCCTTCCTGATAATTTGTTCTCGCTTATCCATGGACCACTTTGAGTCATTAAATGATTGAAGTAAATCCCATGCTTGTTGATTTTTTCTCATAGATAGCAAAAGATTGACTGTTGTTTTCATGGTTCTCTCGTCCCTTGTGTCATGGACATATCTTAGCCCAATTTCAATCGCCTGTTCTATGTCTAACGTTGATAAGGCCCTAACAAGAGAAACGTGTATGTTTGCAGCATCGCTTATACACCTCTTCTTGTCCAACAATTCCTGAATTAGGGTCTCAACTTCTTGCACCCAAGATGCATGGAATTTCCTTTTTAGTTGAATCAATTCATGTGAAATTTTTGTTAGGTTAACGGGCCTTTGTGTTGCTAAATGAATGATATATGGGTAGTTTTTGAGGTTACCATCGAGTTTGTGTAACCCCTTTCTTCGTTTACGGAGATAGTGGTCGACCTTAATTCGAAAATTAGATTTCAAATTATCACTCCATCTGATAAAGTTTGATAACTAATTCATCGTCATCATCTACAATAACTCTGCCATTTTCAATGTAAATCAACCTATCACACATGTCTCTGAGTGTGTTGAGGTCATGGGATATGATTAGAACTGTCATTTCACTATTCACCATTTCTTTTATTTTGGCTTTTGACTTTCTCTTGAACGAGCTATCTCCGACTGATAAAACCTCATCCAGCAATAAAATATCCGGTTTTGAAAAACATGCAATACTGAATCCTAATCTGGCTCGCATACCCGAAGAATAGGTCCATAATGGAGAATCGATGAATGCGCCAAGTTCTGAAAACTCAATTATTTCATCCTCCATTTCTTCCAATTCGTTTGTCGTCATACCTAATAATCCACCACTAAAATGAATATTTTCTCGACCCGATAATCCTGGAGAAAATCCTAATCCATATCCTGCGAGCAGAGTTATTCTCCCTTTGGTATCAACTACACCTCTGTCTGGTTTGTAGATACCGCCTACCAAACGCAGTAGAGTGCTTTTTCCAGCACCGTTCGGCCCTAGAATTCCAACAACTTCGCCCTGCTGTAATTGTAAGTCTATACCGTTTAGAGCTCGAAACCAATTCTTTTTCTCGCTTCGGAATAGGGAGATTAATTGTTTCTTTATTGTTGTAACTCCAGAATTATGAAACGGAAAATCTAAGACTGCATCACTAACCTTGATAGTATAATTATCTGCTGTCATAAGTATTTCACCGCCTGGTCCTGCTTGGCTTGGTAATAGTATGAACCAATAATGAATATCACTATGGTTTCGACTAATGCAATTAAGATGTAATCATTGCTAATACCAAGTGGTGTTCCCATGATTAGGGTTCTTGAAATTGATAGATAGACCGCCATTGGGTTAGCAATAAGATAAGCAGATAGATATTCTGCGGGAATTCTGCTATCTGCAATCATATCAATTGTGTAAAACACTGGGGTAAAGTAGAAACCAACTCTTGTGGAGACATTTACAATTTGGCCGGTGTCTCTGAGTTTAGTGTGGAGAATGCTTGTTATCATCGAAAGTCCTAACCCAAAAGTTGCGATACCTAAAATTACAACTGGTAGTAGAAGCATCTCAGAGCTTGGCTTTAATTCATAATATACCAAGAATGGAATCAAAGATAGGAGGTTGAGCAATAATGTGGATATTGCAAATC
>WTIA01000033.1 GCA_011522915.1 Methanobacteriota archaeon | reverse complement strand
CCATTGGCTCCTTTGAAATATCCACACCTGCAAGTTCCTTGAATTGGTGGTGCATTGATGGTAACTTGGCTAGGATTGCTTCCTCTCCACGGTGGGAGATGTCTAAGAATGCTCCACCGTGTGGGCTTCCTCTTCCTGCCTTTACTTCGCTGTTAATTGCCTTTGCAACGACGTCACGAGTTAGTAATTCAGGTGGGCGGCGAACTGTAGCAAGTTTTCCTGATACAACTTCTTCGACCCATTGGTCCGATTCCTCGATGGTTTCAGCGTGGTCCCTAGCGAATGCTTCTGGAACGTAGTTGAACATGAAACGCTCATTCTCGCTGTTAAGGAGCCTTCCTCCTTCACCACGAACACCTTCAGTAACCAGAATACCTCTAACTGATGGTGGCCAGACCATTCCAGTTGGGTGGAATTGTACGAATTCCATATCGCGAAGTTCTGCTCCAGCCCATAGTGCTAGAGCATGCCCGTCTCCTGTGTATTCCCATGAACCTGAGCAAACCGACCAGCACCTTGTGATTCCTCCAGTCGCTAGAACGACCGACTTTGCTGAAAATGCGTGGAAGTCACCGTCTACTCTTGTGTATGCAACACATCCGGTTACTCTGTCTCCTTCTTTGAGAAGGTGGCGGACAGTATATTCTGTGAACATGTCTATTCCTTCGTGGATTCCTCTCTCTTGCAGAGTTCTGATTATCTCTAGACCTGTTGCGTCTCCAACGTGCGCTAGGCGAGGGAATGTGTGTCCACCGAAGTTTCTCTGGTTAATCAGATTCTTTGGAGTCCTGTCGAATACGGCACCCCATTGTTCCAATTCACGTACACGGTCAGGAGCTTCTTTTGCGTGATACTCAGCCATTCTCCAGTTTGCAAGCCACTTGCTACCTTTCATCGTGTCGTGGAAGTGAACCTTCCAACCATCACGTGGATCCGCGTTTTGAAGTGCTGCTGCACAGCCTCCTTCAGCCATTACAGTGTGCGCCTTGCCTAGAAGTGACTTTGTGATGATAGCGGTCTTTGCGCCACTTCTTGCCGCTTCGATAGCAGCGCGCAATCCAGCGCCTCCAGCGCCGATTACGATTACGTCGTACTCGTGAGATGTGAATTGTTCAGACATATCATGCACCTCCAATCAAAACTAGACTAAAGTCCGTAATTATGCCCTTGGAACAAGCAATGGTCCAGGCGTCTCCCACGAATACTAGAACAAGAGAAATCCAGAACCAGAATCCATGGTCGCGATTGATAATGCTGATTCTAGAGAATAGTGCACCTCTAATCTTGGAAACACCAGTTGTCCAACGGTCTAGCATACCACCTGCCAGGTGGCGCAAAGCGTGGCATGAAGTCACGTAGAATGTCAAACAAACCGCTTCAAGGAACAGAATGATTGTGCCACCGGTTATTCCATATCCATTGTTTGAGAATGTCATAGTGTGAGTGATATCCCACCATTTTATCAACAATATTGGAATTACCATGTAGAGGAAATATCGGTGAAGGTTGTTGATTAGGAATAATCGCTTTTCACCCTTGTAACCGATTTTCTTGTTGATTTCAGGTTCATCGACCCAGCAAGCCACTGGACTTGCAAAGAATGTTCGATAGTAAACACGGCGCATGTAGTAACAAGTTCCTCTAAACGAGAATGGAATCCAGAGAATCAGAACCGCAGCGTTTACCCAAGAAGGATGATCCCAATCTGCGAACATATCCCAATCCAGAACGTTAGGTGAAAACATTGGAGAAATTACGTGAGCGCCATTTACGTTGTAGTCGATATGATCTGAGAAGAAAACAACTCGCCAAAGAGTCCACAAAACGGCCAATACCAAGCCTATTCCCATAACTGCAGGCTGTGCCCACCAATTGTCTATTCGATTAGTTCTGCCCATGCCATTAAGCATCGGTAACTTGAGACCATCTCCCATTAGGTACACCAGCCACGCCCCCTAAAGGGGGCGGATATTGCGTGCGAGTAACGATGGGGTCTTTGACCTGTTCGGCTCTTGTTCACGCCAGAGATGAATAATCGACTTCGGCCTCGACCATTTCTATCTCGTCAACATCCATCTGAGCAAGTTGTAATTTGCCCGATAATTCGTCGTTTACGGCATGCCAATAAGAGTATGCCTCAATAACCCATATTCCCGATTCACGGGTTCCATTTCCGCTACCCTTTACCCCACCAAATGGAAGGTGGGCTTCTGCTCCAGTTGTGGAATTATTGATTCCCGTCATACCTGCCTTGATTCCGGTCTTGAAGCGATATGCTTCGAGGCGGTCATTTGTGTAAATAGCACTTGAAAGGCCGTATGGTGATGCGTTTGCAAGATGCAAAGCGTGGTCAAAATCTTCAGCTTTGACAATGGTTACTGCCGGTCCGAAAACCTCCTCGTGGAAGCAATTCATGTCTTCGGTAACGTCAGCATACACGTGAGGCCACATGAATACGCCACCTTCTGGGCTTCCTTGGAAATTTTCAGGGGTGTTGCCTGTCTCGATTCTTCCTTTACCCCACAACTTCGTTGCTCCGTCGGCTTCGACCATGTCTAGTCCCTTGAGGAAATCAGACGCATATTTTTCTGAGAGCATTGAACCGTAAAGTACGTCTTCGTGTTTTAGAGAATCGCCAATTCTTGTTGTTTTGACTTTAGCCATGAATTTCTCCATGAATTCATCATAGATGTCTTTGTGAAGAATAAGGTTGCCAAGACTCGTACATCTTTGTCCTGCTGTACCAAATCCACCCCAGTATGCACCAGCGACTGCGTTGTCAAGGTCTGCAGATGGCATTACGACCAGAGGGTTCTTTCCGCCCAATTCTAGACTACATGAGACCAAATTTCTTCCACAGACTTCGCCGATTGCCTTTCCAACTTCTGTACTTCCTGTGAATGAGATTTTGTTGATCAATCCTTCATCGACAGCATCTACTATGTACTGACCTGCTCCACTTCCCTTTCCATGAACCAGATTGATTACTCCGTCTGGAAGACCTGCTTGATGCATGACCCTTGCTAGTGCAAAGGAAAGCAGAGGAGAATCTTGTGGAGATTTCCATACGCAGGTATTACCACAGATGATTGCTGGAATCATTTTCCAAAATGGAACCGCAGATGGGAAATTACACGCATTGATTATTCCACAAACTCCCAATGGCCTGCGATAGGTGAAAAGTTCCTTGTCCGGTAATTCAGAGTTTACTGTTTGACCATACAATCTTCTTCCTTCGGATTGGAAGAATAAGCAGGTATCAATCGCTTCTTGGATTTCTCCACCGCACTCTTTCAACGTCTTACCGATTTCACGGGCCTGCAAGCGTACTAGGTCGTCTTTGTATTCCATCAATAGACGTCCCATGTTTCCAATGATTTGGCCTCGTGTAGGAGCAGGGGTTGCAGCCCAACCAGTTAGCGCTGTGCGAGCTGCAGCGATTGCATCGTGAACGTCATCCCTTGTTGAAAGCGGAAATTCGCCCAATTCATCAACTAATTCTGCGGGATTCTTGCTAAGGAATGTCGAGCCATCAGATGCGGTTTTCAATTTTCCGTTGATGATATTGTACCCTTTAATCTTGGGTAATCCCCGTGGATTAGAATTTTCCATCATTTCGAGTCCGGTTTCTAAAATGTGCGCCATGACAATCCGTGATAATGCCCCAACATGAATCCTTGCCCTATGAGAAAATGCGTGAATTAAAAGGGGGGTTCCCTGAAGGAACACCACACGGAGAGGTTTATCCATGTCTGGCAACGATACAGATTCCATATCTTTGAAGGTCTCAAAGGCTATACCAAGTGACGTAGGTCACGGCCGAGCACGCATTAGCGGAGAGAATGATTTGGACCTCAAACCCGGCGACATTATCGAGATAAAAGGAGAAAACCGTTCTACAGCCGCAATTTATTGGCGCAGTCGTCCCGAAGATGCTAAAATGGACATCATTAGAGTTGATGGAATAATCAGAAAAAATGCCGGAGTAAGCCTAGGCGATAGAGTAACAGTATCCAAGGTCGATGCCAAAATTTGTACAAAACTAGTACTTTCACCAGTAATGGCAAACAAACAGAAAGTGAAATTTGGGCCGGGGATCGAGGGATTTGCAAGAAGAGGTCTGAACAAAAGACCTGTCGTTGCAGGTGACCGAATATTCATTCCTGGAATGACACTTTTTGCTGAAGCATTACCTTTCGCCGTTCTTCAAACAACTCCTAAAGGGATCGTTCAAGTCAACTCTGATACAGATATTGTAATCAAAGATGAAGCAATTGATGATGAAGATGTTGGCCAATCCCAAGGAATCACCTACGAAGACATCGGAGGAATAGGAAGCCAACTGCTCAAGGTAAGAGAAATGATTGAATTGCCATTGAAGCATCCAGAGTTATTCCGAAGATTAGGAATCGACCCACCAAAAGGTGTCCTACTTCACGGCCCACCGGGCACAGGAAAGACCATGATTGCAAAAGCGGTTGCTACAGAAACAAACGCTCACTTCACCTCCATCAATGGCCCAGAGATTATATCAAAGTACTACGGAGAATCCGAAAAACAACTTAGAGAGATTTTTGACGAAGCTGCTAACAATGCTCCTGCAATCGTGTTCGTGGACGAAATTGACTCCATCTGCCCTAAGCGTGAAGACGTAAGCGGTGAAGTTGAGCGCAGAGTCGTCGCTCAAATGCTAACTCTGATGGATGGAATGCAAGGGCGAGACAACGTCATTGTAATCGGAGCTACGAATCGCAGGGATGCAATGGATCCTGCGCTCAGGAGACCTGGTAGATTCGATAGAGAAATCGAGATCGGTGTACCTGACCGAGAAGGACGAAAGGAAATCTTAGACGTACACACAAGACAAATGCCTATCTCTGATGATTTTGACGTAGATTGGGTACTTGAAAATTCATACGGCTTTGTTGGTGCCGACCTTGCGGCACTGGTAAGAGAATCTGCGATGAAGGCTCTTCGAAGATACCTACCAGAAATCGACTTGGATGAAGAAACAATACCACCCGAGGTACTCGAAAAGATGGAAGTGAAAATGGATGACTTCCGCCTTGCTATAAGAGAAATCGAACCAAGTGCTCTAAGAGAAATTTACGTTGAGATTCCAGATGTCTCATGGGAGAGCGTCGGTGGACTTACAGAAATCAAGGACCGCCTGAAGGAAAGCGTAGAGTGGCCGTTAACCAAACCAGAATTATTCGAACACTTTGGAATCAAACCCCCGCGAGGGATTGTCCTATTCGGGGCGCCAGGTACAGGGAAAACGCTGTTGGCTAAGGCTATTGCGAACGAGGCAAAAGCTAATTTCATCTCGATTAAAGGCCCTGAACTCATCTCAAAATGGGTGGGTGAATCGGAGAAGGCTATTCGTGAAATTTTCAAGAAGGCAAAGCAATCCTCGCCATCGATTATTTTCCTAGATGAATTCGAATCAATCGCTGGAATGAGATCATCCAACTCACAATCTGGTGGCTCAGATGTCGCAAACAGAGTTGTAAATCAACTACTAGCAAGTATGGATGGCGTTGAAAGCTTGGATGAAGTCATAATAGTCGCTGCGACAAATAGACCTGAGATGATAGACCCAGCCTTGCTAAGAAGCGGAAGGTTCGAAAGAGTACTACACGTTCCTCCACCAGACAAACCTGCTAGAGAATCGATAATGAACATACATTCAGCAGGAATGCCGCTGTCAACTTTCTCAATGAAGGACATCCTTGGCGGAATGGACGGGTTTACTGGTGCAGATATTGAGGCTGTGTGCAGAGAAGCTGCTCTCATCGCAATGCGTGCTGGCAAGAAGAAGGTCACAAAAGGACATTTCGAGGATGCAATTTCAAGAGTACGTCCTACTGTAACTCCTGAGATGCTTGAATACTACTCAAAGATGGAAGAAAGACTGACGTCTGGTCTCTCTAACATCAAGAGAACTCGTGACACAGGTTACGGAATGGAATCAATGTAAAGTCTTACATTAGCCGTATGATTGAATAGGCGTGACATATTGCGCTTAACCAAAGGAGTTGGAACCTGTTATGTCGAGTTTTAGTGGAGAGTTTCTAAAACGCTCTGTAGTCGATAATAACGGAGACCTATTCGGACACTTGGTTGACATAATAATCGAACCGAGAAGTGGAGAAATTGCCGAAATTTTGGTTGAAGTAATCCCCGAAATTGATGTATCTAAATTACCGTGGCCCAGCGAAGCGGGATTATGTCAAGTCCCTGCTCAAGAAATATCTCAAATCGGCTCACGTATCGTGTTAAGACGCTGAGCAATAAATTATCATCAGCCCACAACCTTCTAAACCCAATGTTGGGGTGGGTTGTCTGTATCTTGTACTAGAGGTGATAGATTGGACCAAAAGCCGCGCATCAATAAACGAAGACTTACTCTTCAAATTGCGTTTTGGTTTGTATTGATAATGCTACTATCAACAGTAATCTCTCAAGTCATCAACATCGGCAACGAAGATGGACAATCCGCTTATGGAGATGACTGGGATGACATGTCAGCATTCCGTCAAGATATCAAGGACATGGGTATTGAAACAAAATCGCTGGTATCCTCACCGTTGCTGCTTGCGGATATTGAAGACCCAGCAAATACAACATTCATCATTGCTGGAGTCGAGAGGGATACCCTTTCACTGCCCCAATTCTCTTCTGATGGTTTCCTAACCTTCGCATCAGAAGACGGTTACACGCCAGCCGAAGTTGATGCGATTAAGGAATTCGTATTCGCTGGAGGAGATGTCCTAGTAATGGATGATTTCGGGTATTCCTCTTCGATTGCCGAGGCTTTTGGAGTCCGCTTCAAAGGTGTTCAGCTATTCGATACAGTTTATGTTACTGAACTCGATTACAACTTCGTTTGGATGTGCATGCAAGAGTCGCCGTGTGGGATGGACGGTACAAGCCTAGACGAAACAACACTTGAGGAACACAATCGATGGTCAGTTCAAGACAATGGAGCACATATATGCAAAATCTACGATGGCAGGACTATGGCAAAGTCAGATGCTGGCGTGTGTGAGCAACACTGGAAGGATGGGGCAATACAGTATAATTCATCATACCAAATACTACTGAATAATATTACAGGAATTGACGTAATTCCAAATGCGAAAACAGGAATGGGGGCAACTGAAGTCAGAGCGCTTACTTCTGCAGAAGCAACAATCGATGTAAATGGAGATGGCGAGATTTGGGTGGGTTCAGAACAAACCTCTGAAACTCCAGACCTATGGGGCCAATTCAATCTCTCCATCGAAGTCTGTATCTCTCAAGATTGCAATTTTGTTCAAGGTGGTAGAATTACATTCATTGCCGATGGATCGGCTCTAGTTAACGCATTGTACGACTATGAAGGCTACAACAACGGAGATTATGGGAAGGCTGACAAGCCAATTCCTGAGAATGATAACAGGAAGTGGGCTATGGATTACATTGCAGATTCATTGGTTTACTCTGAGGAACCCGGAGAGTCTGAAGATGTGCCCGGAGTGGCTTCTAATGCAATGGTAATCTTCGACGAAAGTAGACATATTCAGCCGAGTATCGCTTCAGAGTCTTACAACACAGTTTACTTCCTTCTAGTTTACTTCACTGGAGAAGGACTGGCAATGCTTCTGCTGTTCCTTATCCTCTTCATAGCATTCGAGGGTGTACTACTCAAGAAGAAAGACCCTGAACCCTGGCGTCACGTATTCAGCATCATTTACTACGGATTTGGAGATGCAAATAGATACACATATTATGCTAAATCCAACAAAATCAAACAGGTATTCTTGTCAAAGGTTAGAAACCAAAACGGACTAACACGAGAGGAATTCGATTCTCTCCCTGCAAGAGAATTGCAGGGCATGATAAATGACCCTGTATTGGTTAAATTCGTATTCGAGAACAAGAATTATTCTCTGGAGCAGACCGTAGCTATAGTGAAGCGAATAAAGGTCTGGGGAAGGACTTGAGGTGAATTAGATGTGGACACGTAAAGCGGCATTTACATTCACCGGAGGAATCGCTCTAATTCTCATTGGAATGATGATTTCAAACCATCAGATGATGATTCTAGGTATTGCTTTCATTGCGTTTATCGTCGTAAACTCGTGGGTTAGCGGACACGGTGATGTGGAGGTTCAAAGAACCCTATCTGCAGACAACTTGTACAAAGGCGACGATTTGTATGTCGAATTATTGGTAACCAATAGAAGCCGTAGGAAAACTCAGCAACTTGAAGTCTATGATAACGTCCCACACGAAATGAAACTAAGAAGTGGCCTAAATCAAATGAGACTCAATTTGAAACCTGGAGAAAGCGCTCGAATTCGATACGTTCTAAGATGCCCACTGAGGGGACATTATTCTATTGGCCCGGTATCTCTACGGTACAGAAACACGTTCAACCTCTCTGTCGATGAGATGTACGTAGACCACCATTCGGACATTATTATCTTCCCTCAAATCAGAAACGTAGAAGAGGCTTTCATTCGTTCAAGAACCGCAAAAATGTACACCGGTGCTACTACTCTAAGAACGCCCGGCCCGGGTACTGAATTTTATTCATTGAGAGAATATGTTCCAGGAGACCCTTTCAAGAATATCAATTGGAAAGCGTTTGCTAGAACCGGCGATTTGATGATTAATGAAAAGTGTAGAGACGCTGTTACAGACCTATACATCATCCTTGATAGTCGTGACATAGCAAGAATCGGTACTGTCCTGAAAAACCCACTAGAAATGGGCACAGTGGCTGCTGCCAGCCTTGCTTCCTTCTTCCTAAAGAGGCGTGATTCTGTTTCATTGACCATATACGACGAGAAATTATCATTTTTACCACCCGATACCGGTGACAAGCAGTATTTCAAGATCCTATCTTCACTCGCTGGAGTAGCACCTAGAGGAACTATGCCTCTTCAAGCTGTAACAAACAGCCTTGCTGCAAGATTCAGCAGAGGTAGCCCCGTATTCATCATTAGTTCGTGTGAGGGTGATGGAACTGTCCCATCAGCAGTTAGAGACCTGGTTGGAAGAGGCCACGAAGTTACCGTGCTGTCCCCATCGTCTATCGACTTTGAAAGACTGGTAAGCAGAATCCCGAGAATGTCATACGAAGTTCTCAAACTGGAAAGGCAGAACAGACTAACATCGCTGGCTGGATTCGGAAGTCAAGTGATTGATTGGATGCCGGATATGGACCTGTCACAAGCACTGTTGCAGGTAAGAGGTTACTGAGGTGAGTCTATGGCAGGAGAAGTCACACCACAAGGAGAAGGCGCAAGGTCGCTTCATTTGCGACAATTGCGCGTTCAGTGGCAAATCGTTACCTTACAGGTCCTTGCAACCTTAGCACTGGTGTGGATGTACCTTGAAGTGGTTTCAACCTACGTCGTAGGAAGTATTGACCACACCCAATTGTTTGACACAATCGAATCTGGAATAGGTACTGAATTACCTCTTGCTGATTGGCTAACAGGTAGTAGTAGCGATGGGTTAGCTAGATTCTATGTTCCTCTTGGTTTGGGATTGGGACTAGGTGGCGCAATGGCAGTATTGGCATTCCAGACACCAAAATTCCAACAAAGAGTAAAACTCGGATTCATCCTTACTCTAATCGTTGTTCTAGCAGGAAGATTCACCCTAGGATACGTTTGGCAATTGGTCGATGATGGATGGAGTGCTCCGGGCGCAGACGTTTTGAAACTCCTCGAGTGGCCATTATTGATGATGCTATCATTCATCATCCTGACATTTTACCTTCTACCAATCATTACTGGTACGAGGGGAATCTGGGGTCTTTCTCGCAGAGGGGTCGCATGGGCGATTGGTTTCACACTGCTATTTTTAGGAATACACGCAATCCTAACCTTCCCTCTCATAAGGTCACAACTAGGGACCTATGGTTCACAATTAACAACTCTAGAGATTATCGTATCAGAACCAACGGTGTTTGGTTTGGTGACTGAAGAACAATTCTCATTGATCTTAATCGCCTGTTTGATGATGGTATTCCAAGAGTCAGCATTTGGAGTAATAAGACAACTTGAGTACGCTTACCGACTACCTGAGTCCTGTAAGAGGGACCCAGAATATGTGGCACAAATGGATAATTTGCTAAATGGGCACATCCGCCACACTGCTGTTTTCTTGTCCTTGACGGTAATTACTACCACGGTCGCACTTGGATTCCATTCTGTTCTTCTCGATTGGGTGGAAGGAATTACCGGTTCCCAATGGGCATCTCAAGTAAGTGAATCCATCGAGTTAACTCTCACATACGGACTTGTTATCTCAGCCCTTCTATTCTTAGGAATAATGGCATTACTTCGGTTCATTGTACCGTGGCAAAGAGTCTGGGGACTGGTGGAGTCCTCATTCTCATCAAGAGATTGATCAATTGGCCAACTTTGTTTGTAATAACCGTCCAATTCCTTCGGTTAGAACTAGAATCGCCAATGGAATTCCACAGAACCAGGAAAGCCATAGTGAGGCTCCAGAAAGGTGGTCTTGAAGAACAGTACCTGCATAAATTCCACTAAGAATAATCAGAATGAATATCAGTTTTTCAATCCATAATGGATATACTGAGCCCATTGTATCGCCTCATAAATCGATGCCATCAAGAGAATCTTCTAAATCATCTAGTTCGGAATCTGCTACTTCTCCAACCTCAACTGGGTCTGTTCTTCTAGCCCATTTTGCATCGAGACGCGCTAATTCTTCTTCCAAAGTTGCTCTCTCGTCTTCGTGAGATTTTGGCACAGCAGATTCCTCGGAAACCATTACCTCTTCTTCAACAGGTGTGGATAATTCCTGCCACTCTTCGGTTATATCGCTGACTTCGACAGAAACTGCAACCTCTTCGTCGATAAGTTCCCCTTTCATTTGTTCAAGCGCACTTTCGTTAATTGGTGCTCTTTCCCCTGCAGGAACACTATCTCTCTCGAATGGAAGAAGTCCCTCTCTCTTGAAATCCCAAAGGGCTCCACGTACCTCGCCTTTGACGAAACCGCTTGCATCTAATTGAGTCAAAAGCTCCTCTAAGGCGCTGGTTGTTGCTTCCAACTTTACCGCTGAACCAGCGTCTCTCATATCTGCTTCGAGATGGATGTCATCCAGAGCCTTCTGAATGAGAGCACGAGTTTCGCGGGCTAGAACGGGTAAGGATTCTGGTCTTCGTGTATTGATCATCAAGGCTTGAACCTGTTCTGATGGAGCACCTAATTTTTCTAACTGCTCGAGTACATTTCTAATTCTGCGCAACATAGTAACTGAACGGTCATAATCTTCTAGCAAGTTCTCAAGGTCTAGTACTAAACTTGTAACAGTTTCACCTAGTTGATGTTCCAACCTCTGCTGAACGGACCACCTTGCTAAACCTCTAACCGCACCAGCGGTTTGAGGAACTTGCCTTTCCAACAATGACATTACCTCATTTGATAGTAAATGTCGTGGCGTAGTGGCTACGTGGTCTACACAGCCTTGGATAACTTGTAGGGCACGTTCTACCGCACGGTCGAGTAAAGAAACAGAATAACCGAGTGTTCTTGCATGTTCCAATCTCTCAAGAACCGGACCTAATCCATCGAATTGGGCACCATCCTCGAGAAGAGCCTGTGCTAGTGGTTCCTCGGATAATTTTGCTCGAAGTAATTCTGCTTCCTTGATATCAGATAGTGCTTCCTCGTGCGCAATAGCAAGCGCTTCGGCTTGGTCAAGCAAGGTGGATAATTCGGCTTCAGCTTGTCCTCTCCTAGCACCAAGGTCTCCTAATTCCTTGAGGACTTGGCGTCTTTCATCCATCAATTCCCTCATTTCTGATTGTATCATAGATGCACGGTTTTCTTGTTCCGTCAGTCTAATTCTGTCGTCTTGTGTTCTTTCGCTTGCGGACTTTGCCTCTGCTTGAATTTGTCTAAGGCTCAATTGAGCCTCGTTAATTTTAGATTCTAATTCTGATAACTCACCTTGTGCTCTACGATGCCTGTCCCTAGTTGCCTCGACCTGTTCCTCGATCATTCTTTGACGGCGTTGGTCATCTTCAATTCTTGACCGTATGCTTGATAGAGTTGCAGAATGGGAATCTATGTCGCTTGAAAGTGCAGCCTCTTTTGTTGCCATTTCTTCGATTTTTGCTGAAAGTTCTGAACTCTCTCTGCTGTCTCCCAATATCCTTGCAAGTTCAACAGCTCTTTCGCTTAACTGATGCTCAAGTTCGTTGATTCTCTTGGATAACCTGTCGCTTCTTGCTTCCGAGTTTTCCGCAGATGCCTGTGCTGCAGATAGGTCGAGTTGCAACTGGTCGATTGTGCGGTTGTAAGATGCTATCTTTTCTTGCACGTCCGAGGCCTGTCTATTTGCTTCATTGGCATTGACCTTTGCAGCGCTTTCAGATTTCTGTGAGGATTCTAAAGCAACCTTTAGAGATGCAATTTCTTGTTTTGCATCAGATAGTCGTAATTCTGATTTCTCTAATTTACGTCTCAGTCCGTCATCTATTCCTGATGATTTTTCTATCGTAGCAAGACCTTCAGATGGGATTGCTATCTTAATTGCAAATTCGAACCTAGTGCGCTCTTTACGTAATTTTTGCAGTCCTATTTCGAAACCGAATAATTGATTCAACATTTGGCTCAATAAAGCCTGGCGAGATTCTGAACGAGTTCGAGTCGTTGCTAATTCATCGCAAAACTGTCCCAGATTGAAGTCCACGACATTTCCAGATTCTGGGCCAAGAATTGTACCAACAGGCAATCTATGCAGAGCTAATACTCTTCTTGATTCACATAGTTGGTTTACTGCTTCAACAATTTTGGTCTTACCAGGGGCTTGCATTGCTACAGGTATACCTTTCACGAGTGCGATTCGAATCGCCTTAGATGACTTTCCTGCTGTAAGGTGCCCTGTCAATTTCTCTTCCACGGCTGTCGTTAACATGGAAAGGACCGCATCTGTTCCACCTCGGCCTTCTCTCACAATGTGGCCATCGGTTAGCGCTTCGCCTTGTGACCCCATTGCGTCGATTTGACCATCCATCAAGGCGGCGATTTGGCTTATCAATCGACTGTGGTCAACATCTGCTTCAGTCCAAACAGCAAGAGCGACTTCACCAGCTTCCGCCAGTAGCAATGAGCCATCTCCTGTATGGAGCGTCCAATGTCCTGCTCCCTCCAATCCTAGGTCACTAGCCATCGCCTTTCTACCTGCTAATGTTTCTCCGACTTGGGCAGCCAATTGGTCTGCTGGGGCAGGTAAATCACCTGCATCGTCGATTAGCATACCAGAATCAACAGCGATTCCTCCTCTTACCTCTGGTCGAAGAATTAACTGAGACAAAACCGCAGATAGATCTCTAGAAAGCAATCTTTCAAGCGAATCTCCTGCTCCAATCAAACCTCTCATGTCTGCGCTGTGTTCGAATGCTTCAGGAATTATCTCAGCAACTGAGCCAAGAGCAGATTGTGTCCAAGCCTTGGCTATTAGGCGGTGTTGCTCCATCTCTAAGGTTTCAAGACGCTCTTTTGCAGCATTCCCGCAAAGCAATACCTTGCCTTTTGCTGGTTCAGCAACCCATCCTACAACCCTTCCCGCTCGAACTATTCTGTGTCCGCTAGCGGTAGACCTTCGGCCTAGGTAGGTTGTAATCGAACCGTTTTCGAATGGTAAAATTGAGCCATCGCTTACATCGATTTCATCGTCAATTGGTATTCCGTATGGTAGATCGAACATGTCCGTCACCTCATCACTGAGTTTAGCATATCAACATCGCATTCGACAGCGTGTCGCCACCTGGCTATTCTACCACCCTTCTTGCCAGAGATTACAAGACTTGCATCCTCGTTCATACGAGTTAGAAGAAACAAGCCATCTCCCTCTGACCAGAATTCCAAGCCCCTTCCAACACTCGCTGTTTTTTCGAGTTTATCCATGGCTTGAACCAACTGGGTGGCATGTTCAACATCAGGTACACGACCTCTCTTACCAACCGCTGCTACCAATCCTTCTCGTCTTGAAAC